>NZ_CP007154.1:600000-760240 GCF_000524555.1 Mesomycoplasma bovoculi M165/69
CATTACTTATAGATTGAACAAAACTAGTTGGACTAATGTCACTAGTTCCAAATTGCAAAGAAATAACCGCAGGATTTAGATGAGCACTAATAATTGAATTTAATGGCTGATCTGGATTTATTGGTGTGTTAAGTGGATTACTTACAGTTGGTTGATTAGTAATGGGTATGATTGTTTTGATTGCTTGAAAAGGGGTGCAAGCCATTATTGACAATGGTGCAAATGCTAATGGTAACAATTTGATAAATTTTTTCATAATTTCTCAACCTTTTTTTCAAATAAATTTCTAATTATATTATAATATTATAATTAAATAAAACAAAATGGCTCATTGGTGGAATGGTAGACACGGCAGACTCAAAACCTGCTGCTTAACGGCGTATCGGTTCAAGTCCGATATGAGCCACCATTTTTGGTTAAAATTTTCTTTTTAAGTATATAGAAAACTCTTATTTTATCTATATAATTTATCTAACACAATTATTAACATTATTTTTGTTATTTTAATTATTTACATATTCTAAATTTTATTAAATTTTACTTATATATTTGTATTTCTTTCATAATAAGTTAATTTTTTAAATATTCAAAAAACAGATTAATAAATTTAAACACATATATTAAAACCTTTCTTTTTTTTAGTTGTATATATATTCTATTTTTGTATTTTACTAGTTTTTTTATTTGTTGTAAATTTTTTTAATTATAAAATGGACTTTAAAAAATCACCTTTAAATAGGTGATTTTTTAAATTGTTATATCTTATAAATTAAACTGTAATAAGTGATATAACGTTATATTCTTTTAATGTTTCACGACCTTCAAGTGCTGCAAGTTCCATTAAAAAAATAATTTTGTCAACTATAGCTCCTTGTTGTTCAACTAATTTAGTAATGGCTTTAACAGTACCTCCAGTTGCAAGCACATCATCTATAATCACAACTTTTTGCC
Source organism: Mesomycoplasma bovoculi M165/69 (assembly GCF_000524555.1). Classification (NCBI taxonomy): domain Bacteria; kingdom Bacillati; phylum Mycoplasmatota; order Mycoplasmoidales; family Metamycoplasmataceae; genus Mesomycoplasma; species Mesomycoplasma bovoculi. The sequence goes on from NZ_CP007154.1 coordinate 600,952, forward strand.
CTGGCTTAAGCATACCAACTTGAAGTTCTAAGATTGCAGAACCATATTCCAAAGTATATGAAAACTGGTGTACATCTCCTGGTAACTTACCTGCCTTTCTAACCATAACAAATGGTTTTGACAAAAAACTAGCTGTTGGTGTTCCAAATAGGAAACCACGAGCATCTGGACCAACAATAACATCGGCATCACTAGACAACTCAGCCATTTTTCTAATAGTATAATTTAATGCTTCTCCATTTGCTAAAAGTGGGGAAATATCTTTAAAATTAATTCCTGGTTTTGGAAAATCAGGAACATTACGGATAAAGTTTTTAAGTTCTAATTTCATTACTTTGTTATATTATACAATTAGAAATTAAAAATTTAAATATTATTTCAAAAATTTTAATTTTGTAATACTTTTTTCAAAAAAGTATTTTTTTATTTAATTTTTAATGCAAAAAACAAAATTACTCATTAGTGTTGGTTTTTAAACCTTCAATTTTGTCTTTCTTGTTTTTTTTAATTTATGTTTACCAATCAAAATTGGAATTACTGGCATAGCTACAAAGACAATGAGAACAACCACTTTGGTAACTCTGGTTTGCAATAAGAAATGATAATTATTTACATTTTTATCAACTCAAATTAATAAGAATAAGTCAATAATCGGAACTGCAAAAGCAAAAAATAAAATTAAAAAAGTTGCAATAATAGAAATTCAAGCTCACAAATGAAAATACTTGACTTTAGTAGTTTGAACTTTTTGACTTTTTCGATTTTTAATACCACCATAGATTGCAATTGTTATTAAAAAGAAAGTAATTAAGGCAGACCAATTTCCAGAAATATCTGCAAAAGCATATAAATTATTTAAGTTTTGACCATAATTGCCATCTGAGTTAGTAAAACCAAAAACACCTATCAAAAATAAAATAATAATGGCAAATGTTGAAACAATGCCAATCACTAATGTTGAAACTAAAGGACGACTTAAATTTGTTTTGTCCTTATATTGTACAAGTCACTTAATTTCCCCATTTTGAATTAATTCTTCAAGAGCTCGTGGACCCCACATTGTAAAACTATTAATAATACCCAAAATACTAATAGCTACAAATAAATTGGTTGTTCCAATAATTGTTTTAATTAAAGTATTGGACCAATGAAGTTTTTTTTGAGCTATATCCAGAAATTCAGTAATAGAACCATTACCAACTATAGAGGTTGCAATTGCTATTAAAAGATAAATGATTGTAGTAATTCCTATTCCTAATAAAATTGCATAAGGAGTTTTATGAGGTTGCTTCATTTCACTTTGAAGTCCTGCTGCTGTAAAAAACCCTTCATAAGTGAAAAAGATAGCAGCCATTGCTAAAAACATCCCAACTCCTGGAAGTGTTTTTTCAAGCGATGCCCCTTTATTAATAATAGATTTATAATCATCAAAAACTGGAGATTCTTTCAAAGTATTACCAACATTTGATGCAAAAAAAACAAAACCTAAAATCACAACAATAATAATTGGTAAGAATTTAAAGGCCAAAATAACCTGATTATGAATATTTGCCACTCTAGTATTTAAACCAACAACTAAAAAATAGTAAAAAATTGCAAGGGTTGCTATTAAAACAATAACTCAATCATAATTGGAAGCGAGTGTTGAATTATTTGAAAGAGTGAAAGCTGCCAAACTATCTTGAAACATCTGAACAAAGTAAACAGGCATCACAAAATAAGTAAAAGGCAAATATAAATAAATAATAAAATTTTTAGATAATTGATAAACAAAATTAGAATTAAAAATTTTATTTCAACTAATAAGTGATAAGTTAGACTTTTTAGAAGCTGAAGCTATTTCGATAAGAGCAAATGCCATTGCAACTATAACAAAACATGCAAAAAGTCAACTAAAAATTGCAAAAATCAAATTATTGCCAGCTCCATCTAAAACTGTTTTTGATTTAAAAAAAATTCCAGCACCTATGCTAGCACCCAATACAATTGAAAGTGCACCAAAAAAAGAAATTTTTTTCCCGTTTGTAGAATTATTTGTTTTAGATGATTTTATTTCCACAGTGGCCTTTCCATTTTGATTGTATAATCTTATAAATTATAACAATTTTAGCTAGCTATTGTTTGAGTTATTAAAGGATAGAAGTACTTTTTAATTAGATTAATTTTTTTAGAACCTAAAAGTTCAAAAATTGTTTGAATTTTATACTGTTTTGCAATTGATAAAACAAATTCATTATAATAACTTAAAATTTTATCATAAAAATATTGGTTATTTATTCCAATATTAGAATCATTAAAAAACACAAAATTAGAATTCAAACTCAAATGTAAATTAGGATCTAAAAATTTAGCAATCAATCTCACTAATTTTTCTGTTTCTTGCCTACTAGGAAGAAAAATTCTAGAATTTTGAATTAATAAGGATTCAGCTTTGGAAGGTTGATATCCTCTATTTATTTGTTTTTTTAAAATTTTTATTTGATCATCAATTTTGCTTTTTTCTGATTGTAACTTTTGCTTTGTTTGTTCAAATTCTATAATTGACAATAAAATTTTTTGAATTAAATCTTGTGATTTTATGACAAAATCAAAATTATAGTTAAGAAAATTGAAAGAAAATAATGATTTAAGATTTGGTTCTCATTGAATTTTTCTTTCTTTAAAATATTCTTCAATAAAATAACTATTACTTCGATGACTAAAAAATAAATCAGAATTATAATTTGATTCAAAAATCACAATTTGATCATTAAAAAATTTTTTTAATTCATTGTCTAGTTTTAATTTTGTATTAATTTCTGGTTTTTTTATTTCTAAATTTTTGCTATTTGTAAAATTAATTTGAAAATTATTTTTAAAAATATTTAAATCTTGATTATTAAATTGATTAATAAATTCCTTTTGTTTATTAGAATTAAAAATATTAAAAAATACTGTGAACATTTTTTCAAGTCCAACAAAATTATTTTCAAAATATCCAAATTTACTAGTTTTAATTTCGTTTCAATCTTGTAAATTTGCGAAATTATTCATAGGTTTTTTAGGATTTGGTTTTTGACCAGAAAGAATAGATGTAAAGTTATATGAAGATACTTTATTTGATGTGATATTTGTGTTTGTATTTGTAGTAGTTTTGGTAATTCAAGAGTCAAACTTTATGCAACTCACTAAAAAAGGAATAACCAAAAATAGACTTACAACCATTGCAAATCAAAAAGTATATTTTTTAAAATAATTCAATGTTATTGTTTTCATTTTGGCCCCTATAACTTTATTTATTTTTAAAGTTTAAGATTTTTAAGAATGTTTTGCCAAAATAAAACAAAAAATACACTTTTTGTTCTTTATTTCTCATTTTTAATATTCTTAAAAAAACATAAAAAAATCAGGCATAAACCTGATTTTTAGTTATTTATTTTTTCAACATTGTTTTGTATTGATTTTTAATATTGAGCAAAATGTTTTTGTAAGTATTTTTTATTGTAAAATCTTGAAATAATCATTACAATGTAACCGAAAATTATTGTTACTATGTAAGCAATTAATGGTAAAAATTCTTCAAAATTAGTTTTTTGTCCAATTAGGAATGGAAATTGAGAAAATATCAATGTAAAAATAATTGCAATTGCACCAATAATATAAATAACTCTTTCTCATAAAGGAATCTTGTCAATCTTTTTAATGTGCCATACATAAATTGTCACAATAGTCAATAAATATTGCACCAAATAAGCAATATTTCCAGCATCAAGCATTTTTTCAAAAACATTTCCAACACCAAAAGCTTGTGGAATAATTGTAAAAATTATTGATGAACCAATAGCCATTAACATTGCTAAAACAATAGCATTTTTGTATTCACCATGTTTATTTGTTTTAACAAGAGGTCTTGGTAAAAACCCATCATCTGCTAAAGGCATAATCATTCTAGCATATGGTGCTGGACTAGAAGTTGTACCAGTGATACGATTGAATAAAAGACCCACAGTAAAGACACTAAATCCTGCAAATCCTCATACATATTTATAAACTGCTTCAAGTCCAAATGAAGAAATTAAATCTTTTGGTAATCCTATAAAAATAATGTAAAACAAGAAGTAACTAGCAAGAATAATGAAAAAAATTAATAGCATTATCTTCTTAAATCTACTAGTTTTAGTATTTCCTGATAAAAGGGCTAATGATTCAAAACCACCATACGCATAAATAAATGACAAGATTGTTGAAGCAATGGATGTAACTGAAACAGCTCCATAACTTCTAAAAGTTGTTCCATAATCTCCAGATTTGCTAATCAAATAAATAATTAGACCCATACCTAGTCCAAGTGTAATTCACTTGAGAATAGCAGCCCCAAAAATGAATCATTTCGATAATTTAAAACCAAAAAAACCTGTTGAAATTAAACCAATATAAAGCAAAAGTGATAGTAAAATATAGACTCATTTTCTATCTGGGTCAATGCTAATTAGTAGTTGTGACAAAAATAATGGTGTAGTTGATGAAAATAAAATAATTTGACTGATTTGATTCCAGCCTTGGAAAAATACCATTTTTGGACCAAAAACTCTTTTGGCATAGGCGTATGAACCACCTACTTTATATTGAAACCTTTGTCCTGCACGGGCAAAAGAATAAATTACAGCTAAAGTGATTAAGGATGTAATTGCAAAAACAAGAATTCCTCAAACACCTAACTTGATTACTTTAGAAATGGTAGCTATAAAACCAAAGCCCACAACATAATTGAGGCCGAAAAAAATAAATTGCTTTTCTGATAGTTGGTTCTTGCCGCTACTTTGTTTACTCATTTATTAGTTACCTTCCTTTTTGTTAAGTTTTAGTCCATAATCAACTAGCTGAGAATCTTGAACTGCAGTTGGTGATTCAAATAGCAAGTCTTGACCTTTTGAATTAAGAGGAAATGGAATGACTTCTCGGATTGATGATGATTTTGTTAAAATCATCAATAATCTATCAAGACCAATTGCAAAACCTCCATGTGGCGGTGCGCCATATGAAAACGCTTTTAATAAAAAGCCAAATTGAGATTCGATTTGCTGATCATTTAAACCAATTACTTCAAAAATTTGTTTTTGAAGTTGTTGATCAACAATTCGAATCGAACCACTACCTAACTCATAACCATTGAGCACTAAATCATATGCTTGAGCACGCACTTTGTTTGGATCACTAGTTAAAAACTGACGAGTTTCGCTAGTTGGATGTGTAAATGGATGATGAGCAGCTGAAAAACCTCCTTCTGAGTTGGTCTCAAAAAGTGGTCAATCAACAATTCACACAAACCGATATTTAGAATCATCTGCTAAATTAAATAATTGACCTATTTTTACACGAAGAGCCCCTAAAGCCTTGCAAGTATTTTCATATTTGTCAGAAACCAAAAACAATGTTCCTGTTTCAAAGTTTTGTTTTGCAACAAAACTTTCAATTCTATCAATAAGTTCTGGTGAAGTTTTAAATGAATAATAATCAATTTCTTTATTATTGATATGTAAATACAATAAACGATTACCTTGGTTTTGTAAGATAGTTTCAGATAATGTTTTATAATCATTTTTATTAATTAGATGATTTTCTAAAAACACTACTTTAGTTGTATCACCCGAAAATAAAAATTCATCCTTGTTGGTAAGTTCACTAGCATCAATTAATAGATTTTTAAAACGCAAGTCAGGTTTATCAGTTCCATATTGATCGATAGCATTGTCAAAACTCATAGATTCAAAAGTTCCATCAAAACTAATGCCAAAACGATTGAAAACACTAACCATAATTTTTTCAATTTCACTTTGAATCATTGCAATAGTTGGAAAAGAAAACTCTAAATCTAATTGAACAAATTCATATTGACGGTCATTACGCAAGTCTTCATCACGAAATACTCGCGCAATTTGAAAATAGCGGTTAAAACCAGAAACCATTAATAATTGCTTGTAAAGTTGGGGAGATTGTGGTAAAGCAAAAAAATGACCTTGTTTACGAGTAGGTACTAAAAAACTACGAGCACCTTCAGGTGTTGATTTGGACAAAATAGGAGTTTCAACTTCGATAAAATTGTTTTCATAGAGATATTGTCGAAGTTGGTGCAAAAATTTATAACGAAAAACTATTTTGTTATGAACAACTTTACGTCGCAAGTCTAAATAACGGTATTCTAATCTTAAATCTTCATTGGCATTAGTTTCATCATGTATTTCAAATGGCAGCTCTGCTGCAAGTGAGATAACTTCAACTTTGGAAGCTAAAATTTCTAGATCACCATTTTTAATTTTTTCATTGACACTAGAACGCAATTTCACTATTCCAATGACACTAATCACTGATTCTTTAGTGATTTTAATAGACATAAGTTCGCCTTCTAAAACCACTTGACAAATACCTTCATAGTCTCTTAAGTCAATGAAAATTTTATCTTTAAACTTGCGGATATTTTGCACTCATCCTTGTAAAAAAACTTGTTTTTCGAGCAACTCTCGCGAAAGTGTTTTGCTATTTATCATAAATTAAAACTCCTGGTTTGAAATTATACATTATTTTCTTTTAATAATTTTGTTATTGCTGAACTAGAAAATTCAACAATTTGCTTTTTGCCTGTTGACAATGTTTTAATTGTAACAGTGTTGGCTGGCTGGTCTTTTTCATAAAATACTATTAGTTTAGCATTTGTTTTTTGGGCTTTTTTAAACCCCTTGGTAAATGATGTTGGTTTTTTGTTAAATTCGGCTGTGAAATTATCTTGTCTAATTTGGTTTGCTAAAAATGCAAAAGTTTTAATTTCATCAAAATTAAAACCTAAAAAATAAAAATCAATTGTGCGTTCATTTTGAGTATTTAAGCTCAAAATTTCCAATAGACGATCAACACCTATAGCAAAACCAACACCTTTAGCAGCTGGCATTTGAAAATCTGAAACTAAATTATAGTAACATCCACCACCTAAAATAGTGGTTCTTTGACCTAAAGCTGGTGAATCTGATACAAATTCAAAAACTAAATCATCATAGTAATCAAGACCACGAACTAAATTTGTATCCACTTCAAAATCGATTTTGTTATCTTTGAGCACTACTAAAATTGTTTCAAAATCTTGTTTTTCTGCTTCTGAATAAAAAGTATCAATTTTTGGAGCATTAATAACAAAATCTTTTTGAGATTCAATTTTGTCATCTAAAATTCGTAAAGGATTTTTTTCAAGTCTTTGTTGAGATATTTTTTCAAGTTTATCTTTATATTGTTGAAAATATTGCTTTAGTGCTTCGATGTACTTTTGCCGAGTTTGTTCAGTAGCTAAATAATTAAGTTTAATTTTGTAATCAATATTTAATTGATTTAATAAAGTTATACCTAACTGCAAAATTTCTAATTTTTGGTATGCAGCGGTTTGACTATCATCACTTAAATCTATAAATTCACAACCAGCTTGTCAAAATTGGCGAGATCTTCCTTTTTGTGGTTTTTCATAACGGAACATTTGTCCAAAATAAAAAAATTTTTTATTATCCAAAAAAAGTTTATTTTCAGCAATAGCTCGCATAACAGGAGCTGTACCTTCAGCTCTAAGTGCCATTGTCCGCTCTGAACGATCACTAAATTTATAAAGTTCTTTACTAACAAGGTCGGATTGTTTTCCTGATGTATAAAAAACTGTTAAGTATTCAAAAATTGGCGTGTCAATAAAATTAAAATTAAAATTACTAGCAAGCTTAAAAAATAAGTCTCTAGTTTTTAAAAAGAGTTCACCTTTTTGATTAAACAAATCATAGGTACCTTTTGGTCTTAAATTAGTTATTGTTTTCATTTTTTATTAATAATTATTTTTCAAAGTCGTTTATATTTGCAAAAGATTGTTCATAAACTTTTTGAACATTTCAAAATTTATTATCAATTCTTTTTTGTTTATGACGGTTACGAATAACCTCAAATTTAACAATTAATCATGGGGCAACAAAAGTTGAACTAGCTAAAATCACTATAAATCCTACAATCATAGCTAAAGAAAAACTCAAGTGAATTGATTGATAAGCTATTCCTAAAATAACAAAAATAGCTATTGCAATACCGAAAATTAAAAGTGATTTTTTAGCATTTTCTCTCACTGCTAATTGACTATGTTCTTTAATATCTTCTTTAGAATAAACTTGATGTTTTGGAATTCTACTTAAAATTTGTTTAATATTAGCAAAATAAGTAACCAAGTCATAACTAGAGTAAGCCGCAAGTGCTAAGAATGCAATCATAAATGGAGTGGAAATTTGAATTCTTACAATAACAGCTATTGCAAAAATCATTAGTAAATTAAAGGCAATTGTAATAATCAATGTTAAAGCAAAACTTCAGTTATAACGTAAAAATACAAAAATACCAATAAGTAGGAGACTAAGAGCAAGTGATGCAAAAACACTTTGAACAATATTGTTCGCTTGAACTGTAGTTATCGCAAATGAACTGACTTTAATATTGCTAAATTGAGATTGAATTTGTTTAATAATTTCTGAGGCTTGAGTATTTAAATTTTTAAAACTTTGAACTTCAATATTAAATGAGTTACCATCTGCAACAGTTGGCATAACTAAAATATTAGCATTTGATTGGTTGATGCCTTCATTATTATTCAAAAAGGCAAGAATTTCATCAACTTTTGATGAGTTAATTAAATCAAAAGTAGAATTTTTGCTTTCAATTAAAAAAGCAGTACCGCTTTGATAACCAATAGAAAAGTTTGCACCAAAAAAGTTGTGATTTGCTCCAGCAAAACTAATATAAAAAATTATAGCTAAAATTAAAATGGCAACAGGACTTCATTTTCCATATTTTAAAAACTTACTTACATCTAAACGATGAAAAATAGATTGATAACCACGACTAAATTTTTGTGAGGATTTGCTATGAATTCCTAATAAAAATGGTTTGTGTTGTAATCAATTATCTTTTAACAAAAATAAATTAACTCACCTAGTAAGTGTTGTTGAAATCACAAATGTGAATAAAGTGGCAAAAATTAAAATAATTGAAAATTCTTTAATTTCTTTAATGCCAAAAAAGAATGAAACAACTGCAAAAATAAAGACAACTATATGAGTGTCAATAATTGTAGATAGTGAAATTTTATTAGCATGACTATTTGATTTTAAAACACTTTGTCCCAAATACATTTTGCTTTTAAAAGATTCTAAACCAACAATTGTAGCTCCAACATTTAATAAAACAGCCACAAACATAGCCACTATTGCAAAAGGTGAAAATTCTGCACCTACTCCTACAATAAATAGTTGTAACACAAAAACAAAAAGTCCCATTGAAAATGTTGCAACAACACCTAAAAGTCGATAATAAATTATGAAAAATGTAGCAATACCTAACAATGAAATTGCTATAGCAATTCAAGCAATAATATATGCTAAATTAGATTTTTTTTCATTAATAAATGATGAACTAACTAAATCCAATTTAAAATCAGCATTAGAATAGTTGATGTTAAGAGCTAATTGAGTTGCTTGTTGTGAACTAAATTGACCACTAATGTCTAAATATTCTGAATTTTGAGAACCAAAAATAGGTATTTCGGAAATTAAATATTTTTTAGCATTAAATTGAAATTGTTTCAAAGCTGGTTGAAGTGTTTTATTATTGCCCAAATTTTTAGGGTTAGTTTCTTGATCAACATGAACAAATTTATAGATATTTTCACCAGATGCTTTTCATTCTTCTGGGAATTTAGTTTTAGCTAAATTAATAAGACCTTTTAAATTTGCTCAAATTAAAATTTTATTTTGGCCATATGGCTTTTTAGAAATATATTCAGTAGCTTTAGTTCACTCAAGTTGAGCATTATTATTTAAAAATTTTACTCGAACTTGATTAAGTTGAGGCCTTGATGGATTTGGAATAGCAACTGCAGATCCAGGTTTTAATTTTAATGCTCAATCTTGAGGATCAGCTTGACTAAAATCTAAACTTTGATCAGCATTAAACTTACCATCTAAAAATAATGGGTTGTTATTAGAATCAGTTACAGTAATTGTGGGTTTGTTAATAATTTCATCTGTTAATTGTTTTAAACTAGTTGGACTATAAACACCCTTGCGAACAATGCTAATTTGATCCTTGCCTTCAATGGTAACTCTAGTACCATCTAGACTGGTTCCACCTGTAAGTCTATTTAAAATTTGTTTGTCTGCAGCAATAACTTTTTGAGCACTTGGAAGGCTGCCATCATTATTTTTGACAGCAACTAAAACTTCAGCACCACCACTATATGAAACTGAACGATTTATTTTGGGACTAATATAATTAGTAGCAACAACTGATGCCCCAGCAATTAATCCTAGAGCACAAATTATCGCAATAAAAAAACGTTTCCAACTATTTAGTTGAAAAAGTTTTTTTATTGAAAATCTTTTTGCTTTCATTTGCCCCTCCATATTTTTTTTGCTAAAAAATTATTTTAAAAAGTATAATTATACCAAATTTTACTTTTTAAAAACCTAAAAAAGGAAATAAAATGCAAAATTCAATTGACAATTATTCCAAATTAGAAAAGCCTATTTTCAAAAATATTTTAAGGGTTGTAGGTGTGCTAGTTGTAGTGATTAGTCTAGCTTTTTTGATAACAGATGCTGTTACAAAATTACCTAGTGAGACCCAACATCCATTTTCTGGCAAGTACATCAATTTTAAATATTTTTTAAAAGGTTTTAGTGCTATTACTTATTTTACTGATCAGTCCAATTTAATTTTAGGTGTTGCAATTGCCCTTTTGGGCTTTTATGGCAATAAAAGATGGTCAAGAAATTTTTTCTTTTCAGCCCTTGTGTGAATCTCAATTACTTTTGTAATTTATTGAGTTTTAATTTCTTGAAACACAAATGCTTGATTTAAACCTTATAATGCAATTCAATCTCTTGTTTTGCATGCTATCAATCCATTTATTGCTTTTGCAATAATAATTTATTTTAAAAATGAATTTAGTGTTTCACAAAGTTTATTTTTTAAATTATCTCTTTATGTTTTTGGCTACTTTTTAGCCCTTTGAATCCTTTACATGGCAACACTAAATAGTTATTCTAGCCAAGATGGTAAAAGAACTATTTTTGATGGTGCCGTTGTTTACAACTTTATTAATTTCTTGTTCCCATTTTTCTATCGGGGACAAAATACAGCAATTGTTGTAATTTTAGATATTTTAATTTTTGCCATCGCCTTTGCCATCCCAGTTTCTATAAGCTTGTTTTGAGCCAAAGTGCTCAAACTCAAATTTGAAAAAAATCAATGGTTTAAGTGATTGCAAATTAAATAAAATTTTTAATTTGTAAAATATGATAGAAAACCCAACTTATAAAAAGTTGGGTTTTATTATAATATAGTTGAATCTAATATAATTTAGTAACTAAATAATATTTGTTAGGAAATTATTATGTATAAAAAAGTTAAACTTTATGACAAGCAAATCACCAAAATTATTAATGATGAGTCCAAACGTCAACAAGAGCAAATAGAATTAATTGCAAGTGAAAATTATGCTTCACAAGATATTTTAGATGCTACAGGTTCATCTTTGGCCAACAAGTATGGTGAAGGTTATCCAGGCAAACGCTATTATGGCGGATGCCAAAACATTGACAAAATTGAGCAAATTGCCATTGAAAGAGCTAAAAAACTATTTGGTGTTGAATATGCTAATGTTCAACCTTATTCTGGTTCGAGTGCAAATGCAGCTGTATTTGCAGCTTTACTCAAACCTGGAGACAAGATTTTAGGTCTTGATTTGGCAAGTGGTGGCCATTTAACTCATGGTTATAAAGTTAATTTTAGTGGAATGTTTTACACAGGTTTTAACTATGGATTAGGCGAAGATGAATTGCTAGATTATAACCAAATTGAAAAAATAGCCCTCGAGGTTAAACCAAGTTTAATTATTTGTGGTTACTCAGCTTATTCAGGCCACATTGACTACAAACGTTTTCGTCAAATAGCAGACAAAGTTGGAGCCTATCTGCTCGCAGATATAGCCCACACTGCTGGACTAATTGCTGCAAAAGTACTCAACTCACCTGTTGAGTTTGCTCATGTAATGACTGCAACAACTCAAAAAACATTGCGTTGTACTCGCGGAGGACTTATTTTAGCAAATGATCCTGAAATTATAGCTAAAATTAACAAAGTTGTTTTCCCTGGAATGCAAGGTGGTCCTTTATTTCATGCAATAGCTGGTAAAGCTGTTGGTTTTGGCGAAGCTTTACAACCTTGATTTGTCGATTATGCAAAACAAGTTGTAGCAAATGCAAAGGCATTTGCCAACTTTTTTATTAAAAAAGGTGCAAGAGTCATCTCTGGTGGAACAACTAACCACTTATTTATTGTTGATGTTTTTTCTTCTTATGGTTTAACTGGTAAAGAAGCTCAAATTTTACTTGAGTCTATCAATATTATCACTAATAAAAACACAATTCCAAAAGATACCAAAAGTCCAATGATAACTTCAGGAATCAGATTTGGCACTCCAGCGATGACTTCACGTGGTTTTCAAACTAATGAGTTTGAACAAATTGGTGAAATTATTCACCAAGTTTTAACTTTAAAAAAACTTAATAGAACTCAAAGGGTTAGTTTTAAGAAACAAGTTGCTCAGTTAGCAAAAGGCTTTCCAATTAAAAAATCTTATTGAAAATAAATTTATATATTTATTAAATATAAATCTTTATTTTTATTTATATATTTTAAGAAATAAAAAATTGCCTTTAAAAGGCAATTTTATTTTATTTTTAATAATTAAGATTTTAATTATTATTTGCTTTAAATTTATAGAAGTATTGATCTATAAATGCTTTAGCAATAGCACTTCTAGTTGTTGGACGGGATAGAGTAGTAAAGCCTTGAGCATCTTTTTGGGTTTGATCATCATTGAATACAGCAAATCCTTTAAGGTTAAATGAACCTTGATTTGCTAGTGCACTACGACCACCAATTGTGTGGAAGTCAATTCCACGTTTTAAGTATGCAAGACCTTTGTCAGCACCAACTGCTGAAACAGCAGAACCTGAACCACCAGCTCCACCAGTATTTCCAAATGTTAATGTTGATTTAATGTATTTATTCAATGGATCATTATTTTTAGAAGATCTTAGAATAAATTCAATGGTTTTGGAATTTTGAGCAGCTGTTCCTGTTGATCCTGAACCACCAGTTTGTGTTCCTTGACTTATATTGATTTCTAAAAGTAATGTTTCACCTTTAGTGATCAAGAAATCTTCCATATCTTTGTAACCATTGAATACATCTTGTGAAAAGGTAGTTTTTCCTAAATCAACCTGAGTACCTTGTTTTCCAATAACAATAGCTTTATCTCCAGAACTTGTTCCACCAGTTAGTGCTTTTTTTGTTGGATCAGTAAATAATCCAATAATTGTGGCAGCAGGAGTTGTTGTTGCAGTAGCTGCTACTCCTCCAGTCCCAGTACTTGAAGTTGCTGCTGCATTTGCTGCAGCTCCAGCAGTAGCTGGTTCTGCTCCATATTCAAGGCCAATAATGTAACTATCTTTAACAGATTCTAACTCTGTTTTAACTGAATCATCAAGTTTAGGTGCTTTTTGAATGAAAACATTAATAGTTTGTGGCGCTTTATCTTTTTCATCTGAAGAGACTGCGGATTTTAATAGATAAAGTTTATCAATACCTTTTGGCAATTGATCTACACTAAATGCCATAAATAATGAACCATTAGTTAATTTGGTTGCATCATCACTTAATTTAAGACCTTTAGATTTGTTATCAAAACTTACACTTGCTTTGCCTAAAGTAACACCATCAACACTATCATGTTTTGGAACTCCTGAATCAGCTTTTCATTCACGGGTTTTATCACGCAAGTCGCTTAAAGTTAAAGTAGCTGGTTTCCCTTCAACAGCTTCTGAAGTTCCTACTGAAGCTCCAGTTGCATCAAAAAATACAGTTGGTGATAATTGTTTAATTGCTGATCATGCTGTACTGGTTGGTTTAATACCTTGAATTGTAATTACATAATTAGCAGATGCTTGTGCATTTTGAACATTAAAACTAATGTGATAGTTTCCATCAAAACTGCTTGTAATTGACATATTTGGTAATCCGGATTGTGCAAATTTATCAATTAAACTTTTTACAAGATCACCTGGAGTTTTAATTTTACCTTGTTTTTGTGAATCTTGAAGTGAACCAGCATTATTTAAGTAAGTGAAGAATCCAGCACCAGCATTGTTAATTCCGGTATTTCCTGCTGAAACAACTGGTTTTGCAGCTGGAGCTTTAGCTGCTGGGTTTGATGCATTTGAAGCAGCTGGAGTTTGAGTTGATCCAGTTGTAGATGGAGTTGCACTTTTTGCTTTAACAGTTGCTTCAAAAGCTTTAGCTAATGGAACAAATGCTGAATCTAAATCATTTGCAAATGTGTAAGCATATTTGCTTTCAACTAAATTAATAGTTGTTGATAAACCTTTAAATAATGAAGCTAATTGACCACGTAATGCTTCAACATCTCCATTAATTTCGATGTTAGCACTTTGTAATACAGAGTTTGCTTTATCAGGATTTACTTTAACTCCACTTGGTAATTTAATTGGTTTTGCAAATGTAGTTGCATAATCAAAATTAAATAAGATTTTACCATTTGCAACATCACTTTGTGATGGTTGAGTTAAAGTTCCATTTGCATTTTTAGCAAAGTCCACACTAAAGTTACTATATTTTTGTGGTGCATTATTATTGGTATTTAATAAACCACTAAGATCTGCAGTTTGTTCATATCAAAAATCAAATTTTTGAAGATCTGCAAGTGTTTTTCCTTCAAATAATTTAACTACAGCATCTGATACACGACCTTCTGCTTTGGTTGGAATAACAACTTTAGATGTACCTTCAGCTGATTTGGCTTTTTCTGTACCTGTTGATGTTTCTGTTGCTGCTGAAGATTCTGAAGATGAAGCTGCTTGTCCACTTTGAGTTTGAGGGGTTGTAGAAGATTGGCTAGTTTGTGATTCTGAAGTTGTTGGTTGTTGAGTTTGTGATTTTGGAGCAGCTTGATCACTTGAACCACTTTGAGTTTGATTCTCTGCTGGAGTTGCTTCTTGTTTAGTGGCAGGAACAGTTGGAGTTGTAGTTTGTGCTGGGGCTGCAGGAGCAACTGGTGTTGCTGGTGTTACATAATCAGTTAGAGCTTTTGGAATTGCATCTGCATAAATAATAGATGCTAAACTCAATCCAGTATCATTTAAAAGCTGAGCAAGTTCTGGTTTGATACGATAAGACTTACTAAAGTTTGTTTGAATTTCATTAGCAAAATTAGACTCAACTTGAGATAAATTAGTTACACTTAACTCAACAGGAATAACTGTTTTATCTGGTCTAATAATTTGCATCTCTAATGACAATGTTTTATTAACATCATCTAAATTAGTAAATGATAATTTATCGTTTACTAATTTAGGTTCTAAAATGTAACCTTGTGGTAATAGAGTTGCATTACCTTGACGGTTAATTAAATTTAATGATGCTGTTTTAGGTAGCGTTGCTGCAAAAGCACGCGCTGCTGCATTAGAATAATCCTTTTTAGTTTCTACTTTAGCAACAGGCGCTGCTTCTTTGGCAGCTGGTTGAGCTGCTTCAGTTCCTGAAGCCTGAGGAGCAGGTGCTGTTTGAGATTCACTTGATTGTGAAGCTTGAGCTGCTAAATTAGCTTCTGGAGTTGGTGTTTCAATTGGTGTTTGTGTTGTTGGTGAACCTGTTGCAGGTGCTGCTGGAGCAACTGGTGCTTTAAATTCTTGGTAAGCTTGATCAAAAGCTTGTTGTAATGCTAAAGCAGTTAAAGTTGCAGGTTTGTCACCAAAAGCAATGTTTGAGTGAACTTCAAGTCCTGATCTATGTTGGTCAATAAAGAAATCACCTGTGTCTTGACCATCGCTAGTTCCAAATCCTGAAATGTTACCTGTAGATTCGTAATAAATATGATTAGTTGTATCAATACCAGTTAAAATAACATTTTTAATGGTGTTGTTTTCAACTGTAGTAAGTGAACCAGAATTTTCAGTAGGAGTTACTGTTCTAAGTTCAAATTTCATATTTGGATCTAATTCTGTAAATGGAGTAAAATCAACAGCATTAACTAGTTCAAATACATATGACTTATCATTGTGTAAGTCAAGTGCAGTTTGTGCACTTAATTTATTTTTGTATAAACTATTTAAACTAAGTTGTTGTGCTAATTCTTGAAATTTAGCTTTTGGTAGTGCAAAAGTAGATGATAACTCCTTAGCTTTTGTTATATCACGATTTAAAAGAGAATATTTCTTTTGAAAATCTCTTGTTTCACTTTTTTGCGCAACAAGAGGAGAAGCAACTATAGCAATAAAGGCAGCAGTAGAAACACCAACAATAAGACCGACTTTTCAATTTAATAATTTTTTTAACATATTATATTTCCTTAAATTTGTCTATAAATAAATTATTTTTGTTCGTAGACTCTAATAATGAGTGGTTTGTCAGAAAGTTTTTTTCCTGATTGTACATAAAGTCTAATTGTTTTGTAGTTTTCTTTAAATTTGTTTTTATTATCTTTATTAGAAGATGTTGTGTTAAATGTTTGTACTAACTTTGCTTCATCTTCATTCTTAACTTTTATTTCTATTTGTTTATTCTCTAAATTAGCTTCTTTAGCTACATCTGAACTTATAGTATATTTGTGGTCATCTGTAACTGATGCATGTGGATTTATACTTTTAATTAATTCTGCATCTAATTCGTCTTCTGAACTTGTTTCTGTCGATGAAGAAAGACTTGAATAATCTGGCACAAACCCATTTAATACTCAAAATCTAACATCTTTACCAAAAAGATTTTTGTAATAATTTTCAATTCATGGAGCATTTAATTCAGTTAGTAAATCTTCGACAGACATTCTAGGAATTTTTCTATTAGCATATCTTAAAACAAGTTTTGCACCTAAATTTTCATAATCTTCTGTTGGTAAATAGAATGTTTTGTAGTAATCTGGAATAGAATCTATTTTCTTTTCTAATATAGAACTACCATTTGATGCTGTCTTAACATCATTGTGCAATGAAATTTCATTTAATGATTGGAAAGAAGTTTTGAATAACTCATGCTTAATAGCACTTGGATTTTTAGGATCAACAAAACCTACTGAATATCTATATTTAATTTCTAATTTACTAATATCATCTTTATTTTGATCAAAATCAACAAGTTTTTTTATATCATCAGGCTTTGCTACTTGAAACTCTAGTTTATAACCTAAATTACCATTAATTTTACTTAAAGGTAATGAGCCTTGATTTGTTAATTCATAAAGCTTTGTATAAAATGCAATTAAAACATCAGCAACTGATTGGAATTTAACTGTACTAGAATCGGCAAAATATGGTGATGATTTTTTAACAAGTTTTAAAACATCACTATCACTAGTTAGCTGGTTTTCTTGAATTTGTTGTGAAATTGTAGGATCTACATAAGCTGCAGATAAACTTGAAATATCTAATAAATCATCATCCCCACTTTGGTTTTCAAAAGTTTGTGATGGTAATCCATTTTTATCCAAAGATAGGTTTTGTGAACTAGTAGTAGAATCTCCATCAACCTCAAATTGATAGTTATTTCCAAATGATAGTGTATCAAATCCTAAATCACCTTGTTTAATTAAACTAATTTTACTTAATTGTTCAAAAATAGGTTTGTTAATGTCTAATTGACTATCTGCTGGAATATTTCCAGTTGATTTTAAAATGTCAAATAGATATTGTGCAACTTTAGTAAATCCTTGTTTTTCTAATGCAAAATAGAATCTAACAACATCAGAGTCATTTCTAAAGATTTTTGAATCAATATTTAAAACATTGTTTTTAATATTTTCTTTACTTGTTGCTTCTTTAAAAGTGTATGGAATTGCATCAATACTTGGAACATCAAAGTCTTTTGTAATAGCATCTAATTTTCTAGCTGAATTTAGAACTAATCCATAGTAATTAGGATTAGATAATAATTGATATATTTTTTCATCATTGTTAGTAATATATGCATTTCTTAATTCAGATAATAGTAATTTATCTTTTACTTGTCCATCTACAGAATTATAATCAACATTATTCTCAAATAAAAAGTCTTTAAAAGATTCTGGAGCTTTAAATTCTATATATTTAAATGTATCATCTACTTTTGTTGTAGTGCTTTGAGTTTTAGTAGTTGTAGTATCAGTACTTTCTACTTCAAAAGGTTTAAAATTATCTAATTCAAATAATGAAGTAGAACCTTGTAATGGAGTTTGACCTTTTTCTTTAACTTCAGGATTTGTTGGTTTACCAGTAACTATATAAGTTAATCTTCCTTTAATAACTGGCTTTTGTTCTTTGTCATCATATGCTAATGTTAATGAATCTGCATCTACTTCTACATTGTAATTAAAGAGTAAATCTTTTTCTTGCTCACTAAGAGATTTAAGACCTTCATTTTGACCTTGATATGATGGTTTTAAACCATTTTTTAACATTGAGTTAATGTATGAAGTTACAAATTTATTACGTTCTTCTTTAGTTGCAAAGAAGGTGCCATTAATGTGACTTAAAAAGTCAAAAACATTAATTTGACTTGAATCAACTTTAGATTCATCGGTAGTATCACTTGTTGTAGAAGTGCTTGGATTTGCTGCTCCATTTGTTGTAGTAACATCAGCAGTGGTTGTTACAGATGAAGCGCTTCCTGATTGTTGTTGACCAGGTGTTTGTGAAGATGTTGTTTGTCCATTAGTTGTAGCTGTACTTTGAACATTTGATAATTGTTGAGTAACTGCTTGATCTATAGTAGGTTTTGTTGTGTAATAATCATCTTTAGTTGGAGTTTTTACTGTTCAATCACTTGTAAAGTTAGGTTTTAAGAATAAATCTTTAAATTTATCATTTGATAAATCAAAGTTAATAATATCAATGTGAGCAGCATTTAATTCTGGCAAGTGTTGGTGACTTGCTTTATATTCATCTGAAAATTCTGTTTTTAAGTATAAACGGAATAAACTTTTTCCAGCATCATTTACTTTAGTAACATATTCACCCTCACCTGGTTTTTGTGATAAGTTAGGGTTTTTAACTAAACTAAATTTATAATCACCATTTTTTAAGATTTGACCAAATACATCTTGAAAGTTAAAGTATTTACTCAATAAATGAATTGCTTGATCTGATGAATTGGCAGTGTTAATATCATTGATGAAACTTGACTCACTAACTAGCGCAAGTGGTCTAATCACAGTGTTAGCATCTTTTTCAACACTTGCTTTAAATTGTTGAATTGTATAAGGATTGAGTGGACTAATAGCTATTCCAGATCCATCAGTTGCATCAAATGCTTGTGATGTAGTGATAGCTTTTTTAAATTCAGCTAATTTTGAGTGAGCTTCTGTTGCTAATAAAAATTGTGGTACAACACCAAAGTTAAGATTTGATTTATGAATTTCAGATTTAACAATTTGACCAAACTCATTTGGTTGTGTTGCTTCAACGTGGTAGAAAATAGTGAAGTTTTTATCTGTATCATTAGCTTGTAAATCATCAGCAACAATTTTAAAGTTACCAAATGACTTATCATCAATTTTTTCAAGTTGATCACCTTTTTGCTCAAAAAAATCAAAGTTGGAAACTACAAATTTGCTGTTTGGTTTGTTGTTTGAATCAAAATAAAATGATTTTAAGCGACTATATGAAACATTGTTATTGATTTTACCATCACCATCTCCAGTTTGAAATGACACATTGACAATCTTATTTAATGCATCTTGTACATTTTTGATAGAATCACCTTTGTATGTCAATTTAGAAACTATTGCTAATGGAGTTGCAACAATAGCAACAGATGCTACAGCTCCAAGACCAATAATTAAGAACTTTTTATTTACCATAAAAAATAAAATACTCCAAATAAAAATAAAAACTTTAATAAGTATATATCACAAAAATTGAAAAATAATGCTTTTAATCAGCATATTTTTTGTGAATAATTATAAATATACCACAATTTATGCTAAATAACCAAAATATCTCTATGTTTTCAAAGGTTATTAGAAAATTTAAAACTTTAAAAATATTACTTAAAAAATCACTGTTTTAAAACTCTAATTTATAGCTTTTGACTTCCAGTGGATGACAAAATGCAAATTTATTTGTTTAAAAAGCCATTCTTACCCTTTCAAACCCATTTTTTATAAATATTTTGATTAAAATTTAAAATTTGCAACTAAAAATTATATGAAAAATTATTAATTTTTTTATAGTAAAATTAACAACATTAATATTTATATTTAAAAGAGGATTAATATGAAATTATTAGATGAATACAAAAAACTAATTGATGAAATTTCATCAAAAGAATTTAATCAGGATCAAAAAGATTTGGCCAAAGAAATTTTGGAAAAATTTGATGATAAAAAACTTGAATACATTTATCAATTTGTAGCTCAAAGAGTAAAAAATGGTTATCGATTTGATATAGCACCTGAAGTTGATTCAAAAACTATTACAATTTTGGAAAAAAATGAGAATTTGAGTTTCCAATTTGATGAAAATATTTCAAATTCTAATAATTTAATTATTGGTGAAAACTATGATGCTCTCAAAAATCTTCTACTCATAGAGAGAGAGAGAGAGAGAGAGAGAGAGAGAGAGATCGGATTTAGAATCTAAATACGACATTATTTATATTGATCCTCCTTACAACACTGAAGCAACACATAATGATGGTAACTCTGTTGCCAATGACAAAGAAAATATTGAGTCCAAAAAATTTATTTATCGTGATAAATTTTCACGCAATGGTTGACTCAATTTAATGAATGAACGACTCAAACTTGCAAAAAAACTTTTAAAAGATGATGGAATGATCTTTGTTTCCATTGATGATTCACAACAAGCTTATTTAAAAATTTTGATGGATGAGATTTTTGGTGAAGAGAATTTTGTTGCAAATATAGTTTGACAAAAGAAAAACCTTGGAAGTGGACAAGATAGTAAACATTTAAAAGTTATTACTGAATATATCTTACTCTATGCAAATAATATTAATAAATTAGATTTAAGTGAAATTAGCAAAGATGTGGAAAAGTCTTTGGATTATAAATATGAAGATGAATATGTTAGCACCAGGGGAAAATATAAAACAAATCAATTAGATAGAGCTTCACTAACATGATCCAAAGGAATGGACTATAAATTTGAATATCAAGGTAAAACTTATTATCCCGGTGGTAGTGAACAAAATTGAAAAATGCGACACCAAGGTAAACATGCCGAAAAAGATTGACGATGAAGATGGAGTTACGACAAATTAATAAAAGGAATTGAAGATGGTTTTGTTATTTTTGAAAATAATAAAATTTTTACCAAACAATACCAATTTGTTGATAATTCAAACCAAAAAATAGAAAGAAAAGAAAAATTTACTAACTTAATTATAGATGCTGATAAACAAGGTCCACAAGGAACTAATGTGTTAAAAGATATTTTTTCTGGATTCAAAGTTTTTGACCACCCAAAACCTACAAATTTATTAACACATCTTTTATCTATGCGCCCAAACCAAAATGCAAGAGTACTCGACTTTTTCGCAGGTTCTGGAACAACTGGACACGCAGTTTTAGAACTCAATAGACAAGATGGTGGGAATCGAAGCTTTACACTTGTTACTAACAACCAAAACAATATTGGAACAAAAATAACCTATGAAAGACTCTTTAGAATCAACAAAGGTGAAGGTACAAAAGGTGAAACTTTTGACTGGGCAAACAAAAATGAGTCATATAAATCAAATTTAAATGTATATAACATTAATTATTTTGATGTTTCATTAACGCAAGATCAAACAACATTAAATGAGTTAATTGATAAACTCAAAAAACTTTTTAAAGATTTTGATATTAATCTTGAAAACACAAAACAAAATAACTACAAATTATTACTAGATTCATTGCTGGCACTCAAGCCACAAAAAGCAGATGAACAAAATTAAATTTAATTTCTAATAAGGAGAATTATGGAATTATCCAAAATTCAAAATAAAGCAATCGGAAATTTACTAGAAAAAGCGGAACAAATATTATCAAAACAAAGTGATGATAATATCAATAAAAGTGTTTATTTTAAAGCACCAACTGGTTCTGGTAAAACCTTTATGATGCTTAATTTTATAGACAAATTAATTAATTTAAATGAAAGTAAAGGTTTTAACTTAAACCTTGTTTTTGTTATTGTAACACTCTCTAGTGCAGAGTTGCCAAAACAAATGGAACAAAGTTTTAAAAAATATAGAGATTTTATAGATAATAAAAACATTGAAATCAATAGAATTGAAAGTCCTTCAAATAGTAATGTTTTTTCTGAAAAAAACTATGAATTTCAGGCAGAACCCAATTCTGTTTGAATTATGGGTGGTGCAACTTTTCGGACCAACACTATTTTAGATGCTCAAGGTTCTCTTGAAATCTTTTTAAATGAATTAAAAAGAAATAACTACACATTGATTTATATTAGAGATGAAGCACACATTGGAGCAGAACAAAAAGTTAATAGTAAATCTAAATTAAGCAACTTTGAGCAAGGATTGCAAAATTCAGCTAATTTTATTTTAAAAATGACTGCTACTCCACCAACTGATTCAATATATCAATTGGTTGAAATTAAGGAAAAAGATTTAATTAATGACAATATTAAATTAATCAAGCCTACAAGACAATTCAATAAAGGACTCCAACAAGGACAACAATATGATAGTGATGAAATTTTAAATATTGCTTGTGAAGAATTTAAAAAAATTAAATCAAAATACAACGATAGTGAAAATGAACCGGGTCTTGTGGGCATTAATCCAGCAATGTTGATTCAAGTTGACAACAAATCTTCTAACAATGAAGAAGAATTTAATAAAAATATAGATAAAATTATTAGTATTTTAGAAAAACATAATCTTACTTGAGTTAAATATTTTGATAGTAATAATAAAAATACAAATTTAAGACAAAAAGAAAATTGAAACTTACAAGATATTTCTAAAGAAAACTCACCTTGTGATGTAATTATTTTTAAAATCGGACCTGCCACAGGATGAAATATTCCAAGAGCTTGTATGTTAGTTCAACTAAGAAATGTGTCTTCTAGCAACTTAAGTATTCAAACAATAGGGCGAATCAAAAGAAATCCAAATCCTAATTTTGATTTTGATAAAGAATCTGTTGCAAATGAATATTTCATTTATAGTAATACTGATGATAGAAAATTAAAAAATATTCGAATTGCAACTCTTCAAGATAAATACATGGATCAATATTTTTTAATCGGTGAAATTGATAAAGATACTGTTCAAAAATTAAATGAAGATTTTATTGAGCATTATGAAGATAAATTATTTTCACTTTTAAGTGATGCATTTAACCAATCCGACAATAAATCTGAATGAGATAAAGACAAAATTCAAAAATACTTTAATAGTAAACTGTACAAAATAATAATAGAAGAATATTTTGAAAAAGGTTATATTGCTTCCGAGCAAGAAAGTCATGGAGATAGTACTTGAATTGCAAATAGTTCAAAAATTTACAATATTTTTGAACTAGAAAAATGAAATATCGCAAACATTAATAGACACAAAAAATTTTTTACAGTTAATGTACAAAAATATTTAGATGATTTACTAGATTTTTGTAACAAAAACATTGATTTTAATCAGTTTCAAGGTTCTGAAAATCCTCAAAAATTAGATATTAGTAAGCAACAATCTCAATTTTTTTGATACATTATTTATGAAAATTTTGCAAAAGAATTTAAAAGTATGTATAGCAAAACCAAAAATGAAGTTGATAAGACAAATATTGAATATAAAGTTAAAAAAGTTCAACAACTTCCAAAGCAATTTGTTTTATTTGAAGATGAAGATACAAAAAATGTTATTAAAGAAACCAATGACATTTTTGCATATAAAATCAATAATGAAAACATCAAAGATTTTCCACTTGATTCTGAGCCAGAAAAAATCTTTGTAAATGAAATTTTAAATTACACAAAAAAAGACAAAATTAAGAAAAATGGCAAGGAAAATGAAGAAGAAAAAAGCAACGATGAAAGTCAAGATAACATAAAATTATGATCAAAAAATCCTGTCTATAATGGAATTGGATTTAATTATATTAATAATGATCAAAAAATTTCCTATTCATATCCTGACTTCATGATTAAAAAAAATAATCACCTTATCTACTTTGAAGTTAAAAAATATAATAATGATATTGATGACAATAAAACTGAACAAATACACAAAGCATACGAAGAATATATTAAAATATTCAACAAAGATAAACAAAATCCAGACACAGCTCTTGATGTTAAATTCTCTTTAATTTTAGTTTTAGTTAAAGATGCAAATACTATTTATTATGCAGGTTTTAGTTCACTTGAACAACTAAATGAAAAATTATCTGAAACAAATAATAAAAACACCAAAATTCATGACAAAATTAAATCCACTTACTCATTAACACTAAAAGATATTTTGGAACAAGAATAAAATAAAAGATTGGCTTCTACAAATGAATTATTGACTAAATTCAATTTAAATTGTGGAAAAATAGAACAAAAAGTTTCAAAAAAGTTTTATTTCACTATATAAATTCAAAAAACTAATAAAATACTAGTAAAATATAGAAGAATTAATAAATATTAGAGAGGTTATTATGTCAAAAATTATTAAATTACATGCTCGTGAAGTTTTAGATTCACGTGGTAACCCAACCATTCAAGTTGAAGTTCATACTGAAAAAGGTGCTTTTGGTTCAGCTATTGTTCCATCAGGTGCATCAACTGGATCACGTGAAGCTTTAGAATTACGTGATCAAGATAGCCAATATGAAGAGAACTGATTTGGTGGCAAAGGTGTTCAAACTGCTGTTGATAATGTTAATAAAATTATTGCTCCTGGAATTGTTGGAAGTTGTGTCTTCAATCAAAGAGGACTTGACAAAGCAATGATTGATTTAGATGGTACTCCAAATAAATCAAAATTAGGTGCAAATGCTATTTTAGGTGTTTCTCTAGCTATTCTAAGAGCTGCAGCTGATGAACTCAATATTCCTCTATATCGTTACATTGGTGGAACAAATCCTAATCAATTGCCAGTTCCTATGTTAAATGTTATCAATGGTGGAGAACATGCTTCAAATACCCTTGATTTTCAAGAATTTATGGTTATGCCTTTAGGTGCGAAAACTTTCAAAGAGGCGCTACAAACTGCAAACAAAATTTTTCACACATTGGCTAAACTATTAAAGCAAGCTGGTCATGGAACTCAAGTTGGAGATGAAGGTGGATTTGCACCAAACTTAAACTCACATGAAGAAGCTCTTGATTTTTTAGTAGAAGCAATTAAAAAAGCTGGATTTAACCCTGCAACTTCTGGAGCAAATGCTGTAGCAATTGCCCTAGATTGTGCTGCAAGTGAGCTATACAAAGATGGTGTTTATACTTTTAAAAAACTCAAACAAGCACATGCAAATAATCCAAAAGCAGATATTAAATATGACTTCACTAGTGAAGAACTATTAGACTACTATGGAACACTATTTGCAAAATACCCAATTATTTCTGTTGAAGATGGGTTTGCAGAAGGTGATTGGGCAGGATTTATTAAATTTACAGAACGTTTTGGAAAAACACATCAAATTGTTGGTGATGATTTAACAGTAACTAATGCCAAAATTTTACAAGAAGCTATAGACAAAAAAGCTATCAACTCAATTCTAATTAAATTAAATCAAATCGGAACTGTTAGTGAAACTATTGATACTATTCAACTTGCTCAAAAAGCAGGATTTACTGCAGTTGTTTCACACCGTTCAGGTGAGTCTGAAGATAGCACAATTGCTGACCTAGCAGTTGCTCTTAATGCTGGACAAATCAAAACCGGTTCACTTTCTAGAACAGACAGAATTGCAAAATATAATCGTTTATTATTAATTGAAGAAAGAATTTCATCACATTCTTCATACCCAGGTCACAAAGCTTTTTACAACATTAAAAACAAATAATTATGAATGCTCGTTTTTTAATTAAAAATAAAGATTTAATTAAAAATAAATTAAAAACTCGTAATTTTGATGTTTCTCAAATTGATGATGTTTACAACTTAGCAGTTGAAAAAAATCAATTAGAAGCATCAATTGTTGACCTACAAGCTCAAAGAAATCAAGCAACTGCTGAAATTTCTTTAGCTATTAGAAATGGCGAAAATGTTGAAGAAAAAAAAGCTCAAGTTGTTCAAATAAACAAAAAACTTGAAGAAATTAAATCTAAGTTTACAGTCTTAGAAGAACAACTAAATCACCAATTACTTGCAATTCCTAACATCCCACAAGATGATGTTCCAATTGGCAAAGATGAAAATGATAATATTGTTATAAAAACTTGGGGTACACCAAAGTCTATTTTTGAAGGTAAAGCCCACTATGATTTTGGGATTGAAAAAGATTATCTAGATTTTCATCGTGCTGTCAAAATTTCAGGTCAACGTTTTGTAATTTATAAAACACTAGTAGCCAAATTAGTTAGAGCTTTAATGAATTTGATGTTAGATACTCATACAAGCCGTGGTTACCAAGAAATTTTAACTAACACTTTAGTACATAGTCAATCACTTTATGGCACAGGTCAATTGCCTAAATTTGAAGAAGATCTCTATAAAATTAAAGGTAGAGATTTATGGCTAGTACCAACAGCTGAAGTTCCAATCACCAACTATTATCAAGATGAAATTATTGATCTTGCAAAACCACAGTCTTTTGTAGGTTATAGCAAATCATATCGTTCAGAAGCTGGAAGTGCTGGAAAAGATACTAGAGGTATCATTAGAATGCATGAATTTCACAAAGTGGAACTTGTGAAATTCACAAATCAAAAAGATGGTATTCAAGAGTTTGAAAAAACTGTTGAAGATGCTAGTTATATTTTAGAATTATTAGAAATTCCTTATCGCCAAATTGTTTTATGCACTGGTGATATGGGTTTTTCATCACAAAAAACCATTGATTTGGAAGCTTGAATGCCTTCTGAAAATAAATATCGCGAAGTATCATCTGTAAGTTTTTGTGGTGATTTTCAAGCCCAAAGAGCTAAAATTCGTTATCGAGATGAAAATCAAAAAATTCAATTTGCTCGCACAATCAATGGTTCAGGACTTGCAATTGATAGAATTATTGCAATTTTACTAGAACAATACCAACAAAATGGTGAATTTATAATTCCTAAAGCATTAAAGCCATATTTTAATTAATCAAATTTAATAAAGGAGTGCAAATGTTAGAATTTGGAACTGCCGGTATCAGGGGTGTACTAGGACATTTGCCCAACCAACTCAATGAAAACCATGTTAAGCGTGTAGTTTTTGGTTATGCTAAATATTTATTAAAACAATTCCCTGATGTTCGACAACAGGGAATTGTTATTGCTAGAGACAATCGCCAAAAATCTTTGCAATTTGCAAATATTTCTGCTCGAATTTTGGCTAATTTTGGTATAAAAGTCTTTATTTTTAAAGACATTTGCCCAACTCCAATTGTTTCTTTTGCTATCAAGCAATTAAAAGCTTATGGCGGTATTATGATTACAGCATCACATAATCCTGCTGAATATAATGGTATTAAAATATACAATAAATTAGGTTTTCAAATCCTTCCTGACCAAATTGCCAAAATTACTAATTTTTTTGAAAATTATCAAAAATTTACTACTAAAAACATTAGTAGCAAAGCCTTGGCTTTTTCTAGAAAAATTGTTAAAGTTGATTATTTAATTGACAATTACATAAATCAACTTTTAGAGTTAATTCCATTTAAATCAAGCCAAAGTCAAAACTATATTTACTCACCTTTGCATGGCACAGGTGGACAAGTTGTAAAAAAAATTGCTCAAAAAATTAAGCTAAATTTAATGTTTGTTGAAAAACAAATGGCAAAATCTACTAAATTTCATTTTGCTTCATCACCAAATCCTGAAGACAAAAAAGCTTTTGAACTGATGCGAAAACAAATGGAAGAGGAAAACTTGCAATATGGTTTTGTTAGTGACCCTGACTCTGACAGATTGGGTATTGTTGAAAAAATAGGGAATCAATTTTATTATTTTAATGGCAATGAAATGGCTACTTTAATTGTTGATTTTTTAATTAAGCAAAATTATCTAAACAATAACTCTCAATTAATAACATCTTTTGTGTCCTCGTCACTACCGACATTAATTGCAAAAAGCATAGGCTGTCAAACTGAAATTATTCCAACAGGTTTTAAATGAGTTGCTAATAAAATTTTAAGCAAACCAAGCAGTACTAGTTTTGCTTTTGAAGAAAGTTATGGTTCAATGATTTTTCCACAACTTTCACTTGATAAAGATGCTCTACAAATAATTGTTTTTTTCTGAAAAATGTTTTCAGAAAAACCAATATCACTAGTTGAACAATTGGAAAAAATTTATGAAAAATATGGATTTCCAACATCTGTTGTCCACTCACTAACATTCAATGATGAGCAATTTAGTCATCTAAATGAATATTTAGAACAATTTAGTAAACTAAAATTTGACTACCCTATTGCTCAAATCATTGATTATCGTTTAGGATTTGAAGACATTCATCCTGAAAATATGATTAAAATAATATTTGAAAACAACTCATGAGTAGCCATGAGACCTTCTGGAACTGAACCAAAACTAAAAATTTATGTTTTTAGTATCGATGTCGACAAAAATCAGTCCAAAATAATTAATCAATCAATTTTAACTAAGGTAAAATCTATTTTTAAAAATGAATAAAATTACTATTTTAATACCTTGCTATAACAAGCGAGATTTTTTGCCTCGTTTATTTAAAAACTTAAGCAAGCAAAATGATTCTAACTTTAATGTTTTATTTTTAGATGATGGCTCTTCTGATCAATCAGCTAGCATGATTGCAAAATTTATTCAAGACAAAGCAAATTATAAGGCAATATTTTTAGAAAAAAATCAAGGCCTATCTAATGCAAGAAACACTTTAATTAGTCAATGCTCTAGTGAATATTTTTACTTTATGGATCCTGATGATTTAATTTCAAAAAATGCTATAAAACTCTTTAATGCGGTTGTAAAACAACAAGATTTTGAAATTATTTATGCTCGATATTCTTTAATTTTTTATAGAATACCTATCATTAATTTTTTATCAAAATTAAAATGAAATAACAGTAGTTGAAAATCACCAATCAATTTTGCGGCTGATAATTCACCTTTTATTTGAAACAAAGTGTTTCAAAAACAATGGTTTTTAGACAAAGGATTTAGATTTATTGAAGGCCACATTTTTGAAGACATACCCATTAGTTTTGTCACAATGATGATGGCTGCCAAAACTCATTACATTTCAAATAAAACATATAAATATGATTTAAATTTAAAAGGTTTATCTAAAAAACCAAGTCTTAGTAGGTTGGAAGGTATTTATGCAAATTTAAATTATTTGCACACTTTAATTAAAACAAATAATTTAACTCAAACCTGAAATCAGGTTGTTGAAAAATTTTTTTTCAAAAATATTTTAGTACACTTGTTTTTTGGTTTGAATGCAAAATTTATTATTAAAAATTTTGAAAAATGTGAACCAATTTTAAAGAATTTATACAAATTTTTTCAAAAAAATAACTTTGAAAGCAAAATGGCTAAGTATAGCAATAGAACAACATTGATGTTTAACTCAGCTATTAAAAATTACTTCAAAATTAAACAACTAATTTTTACAGGAGAATATTATGAATAAATTATTAGTTATTTTACTTGATGATTTTCAAGATATTGAGCTAACAACCTTTTTGTCACTTGTAAAAAAAGCTCAAATATTTAATCAAATTAGTTTTTACAATCCTAAAAATAAAGCAGTTTCTGGACAATTTGGTATTGTAAAAATTGAAGCTCAAAATCATTGACAATCAAGTGATTTTGACGCTGTTTTTGTTCCAGGAGGCAAAGCTGTTCAATCACTTAGAACAGATCAAAAAACTTTAAATTTAATAAATGATTTTTTTGAAAACAATAAATATGTTTTTGCAATTTGTGATGCCCCAAATGCTCTTTATGAACAAAATATTGCTAAAAATCTGAAATTTAGTTCTTATCCAATTGAAAATTCACAAAATTATCAAAACAGAGTGGAAGATAAAGTTTGCAAAACTGGGAATTATTTTAGTGCCAGAAATGCAGATAGCGCTACAGAATTAGCTATTTTAGTAATTGAGCACCTTGACTCCAAGGAAAAAGCTCAACTTATTTTAAACCAGCATCAGGCATAATTTTTGCAACTAATTCATTAATTTTTTCATTAATTTTTTCAGATTGTTCAAAAAATAATGCATGTCCACATTCTTCTAGAATACTTAAAGAAATATGATACTTATTTTGTACTTGCTCTAATGTTTCTAGAGGAACAAATAGGTCTTGGCGACCTGAAATAATTTCATAATTTTTATTATTTGCATATAATGGTTCTAAATTTTCTTTTAGTCATTTAGAATTTAAAATTTGTTTGTTGACCATAAAAGAAAATAATTTATATTTTATTTGGGTTAATTTTAAAAACATAGATCCTATTTTTTTAAGTTGATCTTTGTAATTGTTTTTATTGCCAAAAACTAAATTTTTAGAACTTTCTATAGCATCTTTGAGAGTTTTTGGAAGCAACCAATGTTTTAAAGTGTTAGCTCTAGTTTTTAAAACATCATCAACGGTAAAAGGATTTAATGGGCCACCCAAAAGTGCATATTTTACTAATTTTTGATCAAGTAAATATAGCGCACTAGCGGCACCAAGTGAATGAGCAACCACTAAACTACCTTTAAGATTAAAAAGTTCAACAAATTTTGCACTAATTTGTTGATAATAAGTAATATCAACATTTTTATTAGCACTTGATTTTCCACAACCTGGAAAATCAAAAGCAACTATGTCATAATCACGATTTTCAAGCTTTTCTAATTGAAAAACAAAAGAGTGTGCTGAATTAAACCCATGCAAAAATAGAACTTTTGGTTTGCCTGTATCTTCAAAAATGTAAAAAATTTCTTCTTCATTTATGATTGTGGTGCCGCGTTTAAACATTATTACTTACAACTCCAAAAATTACATCTAATAATTCAGATTGAGGAATACTACCAAAGTATTCTTCAAAATTTTCAATACTATTGAATATTTTTTCAATTTCTGGACGTTCAAAAGGTTTACCAACTAACAAAGAACTAATTTCCTGAGCATCACCTTGAGACAAAAAGTCTCCTTCAAACTTAATGGATTTTATAGTGTTTTGCTCAATGTTGGCTTTAACTTGAACAATCCCACCGCTTGTTTTAACCTTGTTTTCATATTTAAACATAGGATTGTGGCCAAAAACTCATTCTTTAGACTTGCGAAAGTTTGATAATTTGTCAAAAATTTCTTTTTTTTCTGGTGATTCTAAAATAGTTTCTACCAAAATAGCTTTATTTTCATACTTGTTTTCAAAAAAATCAATTAATCTTTTGATAAATTCATCATGAGAAAGTTCAAAATTTAATTCATCTAAAATATTAGTTACTCTTTGGCGAATTGATTTAATCCCTTTTGATTCAATTTTGAGTTTAGATGGAATTAAAACCTCGGATAATTTAGCTAAATTAGCATCAAACAAAATGGTTCCATGATGAACCATTTTACTTTTATAAACAGCTTGCGCATTTCCTGAAACTTTTGCCCCATTAACTAAAACATCATTACGACCCTTGAATTCAGCTTCTAAACCAAGAGATTGAAAAAACTCAATAATTGGTGTCAAAAATTTCTCATAACTATGACCAGATTTTTTAGTAATAAAAGAAAAATTGATGTTTCCAAGATCATGATAAACAGCTCCTCCACCAGATAAACGGCGATAAACTTCAATATTTTCTTTTTCTACTACATCAACTTTGACTTCTTCATAAATATTTTGATTTCTACCAATAATAATAGCATTGTCATGCTGATAGAAATATAAAATATCTTCATTGACATTTTCATCTTTTAATAGCATTTCTTCCAATACTAAAGTTGTGTATGGACTAGTATTTTTGCAATAATAAATTTTCATATTTATCCTTTATTTTCCAACAAGTAAATCAAAATTTGAAATAGATTTAAATTGATTTTCAAAGCTTTGTTGATTTTTGCCAAGTTTTAAACTATCAATATTGTAAATATAAATTTGTTCATAATCTCAACGACGAGCATATCTATTTTTATCTAAAAAATAAATTAAATCTTCCATAAATCAACCAAAAAATTTGTCATTAAAATCTAATTTTCTTAGCATTCCATTTAGTTTGATTTTTAAAATTCGATAACCATAACTTTCAACCTGAAAATCAAAAGATAGATTAAGTTCTTTGCTAGTTATTTTTTGTAACTTATCATTTGGTAAAAAATTCGTAAAATTCATAATGCTATAATTTTATTACTATTTATCAAATAAGCAAAAATAAAAACTAAAATTTCAAATCTAAAACTTTAATATTCTATTATAATTTTTAAACTATGAAAATTGCTATTGTTGTCGATTCTTCAACTGGATTAACACCGAAACAAGTTGAAGGAAAAGGTTGATTTTTCTTACCTTTAAGTATTGATTTAAATGGAACACAAAGACTTGATGGAACAGACATTACACCATTTGAGTTAAAAACTGCTTTAGAAGACCCAAACAATAATTTAAAGACAGGTACAACTCCTTATGGTTTGATGCAAGAACAATTACAAAATTTATCAGAAAAATATGATAAAGTTGTAGTGTTTCCAATTAGCAGTGGGCTGTCTTCGCAAGCAAATTACTTAAAAGAATTAAAAATTGACAATTTATACGTTGTAGATTCAACTAAAATTACTTGATTAATTATTATGGATCTTTTAAGATTTGAAAGGAACTTAAAAGATGGTATGGATTTTGAGCAATCTTTTGCTCAAATGAATTTTGAATATGAAGGCAGAATTCTTGTTGTTCCATATTCAACAGAATCTATTGTAAAATCTGGGCGACTCTCTCCAGCTGCTGCAGCAGTTGC
The DNA here is from genome assembly GCF_000524555.1 of Mesomycoplasma bovoculi M165/69. Taxonomy (NCBI): domain Bacteria; kingdom Bacillati; phylum Mycoplasmatota; order Mycoplasmoidales; family Metamycoplasmataceae; genus Mesomycoplasma; species Mesomycoplasma bovoculi. The sequence goes on from NZ_CP007154.1 coordinate 634,127, forward strand.
CAGACTTTTTAAAATTTACCCTGTTATTAAACTAGAAAAAGGAAAATTGGAAAAAGAAGGTACTGGTCGTAATTTTGAAAAAACTCTTGTCAAACATTTCGGTGAATTAGCAGAATCTTTCAAAGATGATGAATATTTACCTGTTGTACTTCACTCATATAATTCAAATATTGATTCAATAGTTAGTGAGTTACAAAAACACACAAACAAGAAAATTTTTGTTGACATTTTACCAAATGTTGTCAATATTCACCTAGGACTTCAAGGAGTGGCTATAGGGTTTGTGAAATGTGACAAACAAGTGGAAGTTGAGTTGCTAAAAATTTATGAAAACAAATAATTACTTAGCTTGATATCGTAAATACCGTCCACAAATTTTTTCTGATGTTGTTGGACAACAATATATTGTTCAAAGTCTTAAAAATATTGTTAAAGGTCAACAATATTTTCATGCTTTTTTATTTGCAGGACCACGTGGAACCGGTAAAACATCGCTAGCAAAAATTTTTGCAAACACATTAAATTGCCAACATAAACGTGATGTATTTATGCCTTGTGATTTTTGCATCAATAATGTCAATAATTCATTAGACATTATTGAAATGGATGCTGCTTCTAACAATGGTGTAAAGGAAATTAGAGAACTAATTGATAATATTAGCACTTTGCCACAAAATTCACCTTTTAAAATTTACATCCTTGATGAAGCACATATGCTAACAACTAGTGCTTTTAATGCTTTTTTGAAAACATTGGAGGAACCTCCTCGTCATGTGATTTTTATTTTAGCAACTACAGAGGTTCATAAAATTCCAATTACTATTTTATCAAGATTACAACGCTACAATTTTTCAAAAGCCCAAACACATGAAATTGTTGATAGACTTGCTTTTATTTTGAAAAATGAAGGTGTGAAATACGAAATTAAAGCGCTTGAAAATATTGCCAAACTTAGTGAAGGAAGTTTGCGAGATGCTATTTCACTTTTAGAGCAATCTGCTATATATAGTTATGGAAATATACAGCAATCTACAGTTGAAAACCTTTTTGGTGTTACATCAAATAACAAATTAATTAGTTTTGTTAATAATCTAGCTTCTGAAAATTTAAATTCAGCTTTAAAAGATTTAAACGAAATTTTTAATCAAAACAAACAACCTCGTTTGTTTTTACATAAATTAATTGAACTTATTAAAAGTTGATTAATTTATAAATCCAATGGTTCATCTGAAATGATAACTGATTTTAGTCAAGATGAAATTAGAGAACTTCAAATTGACAAAAATTTTGCTCACAAATGTTTGCTAGTAATTTATGAAACTATTCGTGAACTTGTTTACAAAGATAATCCATTAACTTTTTTAGAAATTATGGTAATTAAAATAATTTCTAAAAAAGCAATAGAAAAAACAACTTCTGAGATACCTGCTTCAGAACCAAGTTCCTATAAAAATATAAACAAAATAATTGTTCAACCTAGCTATAAAGTTGAAGATAAAACTGAAGAAAAAATCAAAATAAACTATCAAGTTCAAAATGAAACTAGTATGTTTAGTGGTGCAAGTTGAAAAAATGATATTGAGCTAGTAGTAAACAACAAATCGGTTGAAAATACTGTGCCTGATGAGTTAAGAATAAATGAAAATTTAGATTTGGACCAGCAATTTCAAATTGATGAAAACAAACAAAATAGCAATGATTTTCAACCTATTTCAAATAGTTTTGAACAGTTTGTTGGTAAAAAAAATGAAATTGAGTTGCCTACACAAAATGCTAATCCCATTGAATCGGAGATCGAACAAGACTTACAAGAAGAGGATGATTTAAGCCAAAAAATTGAGCAACCTACTTCAAAACAAACTAATAATGATCTAGAATTCGTTCAAAAATATAAAAAAATGGAAGATGATTTATCTACAGATGAAGCAATGAATTTGATTATGCTTGGAAAAATTTTTACTAAAAATTCTCCTCAAGATTGATCTCAAATACAAGAAAAATACAAAATAGCTTTAAACACCTATGAGTTGGATGAAGATTTTAGTGATATTATTATTGTTTTAAAAAATAGTCGTTTATTATTATCTGATAAAACATTTCTTTTATTTGCGCCAACTAAACCAGAATTTTACTATGCCTTAGCAAATATAAAAAACAATGTTAATTTAAAAAAATTTATTGTTAAAGTTTTTGGCTATGCAATGCATTTTTTTGTAATAAAAAATGAAATTATGAATGAATCTATAGAGCAATTGAAAAAAATTAAAGAACAAGGAATAAAATATATCACTAAACCTTTAAAACCTATTGAGGAAAATCAAATCACTAAAGACGAAATCAAAAAAATGATTTTTAGTAAGTAACAGGTTATATTAAAATTTATTTATTTTGTTTTATAATTAAATTTTCATAGGAGATATTATGAATATTCAAAATTTAATGCGCCAAGCGCAAAAAATGCAAAAAGAAATCGAATCTAAAAAAAATAATCTTCAAAAACAAGAATTTAACTTTGAACACCAAGGTGTTTCACTCACAATGCTTGGAAATTATCAAATTAAAAAATTGACAATTGACAAAAATTTAGTCGATCCAGAAGATGTTGAACTACTTGAAGATTTTATCACCCTAGTTATTAACAATGCTGTTGAAAAAATCTCAGAAGAACACGAAAACATAATGCCAAAACAAGAAAGTTTATAAAATGTTTGGCAATGATTTTGAAAATCTAGCATTGCTAATAAAACAAATACCTGGAATTAGCAAAAAACAAGCCGAACGTATTATTCACTATTTAATTGAAATTCCTGCTAACGAAATTGAAGATTTTGTTACTAAACTTTTAAGTTTGAAACAAAATATGATTTTTTGCAAGCATTGCAATTTTTTATCAGAAAATTCTACTTGCCACATTTGTATAGATTTAGATAGATCTCACAAAGTTTTAGTTGTTGAAACTTCAGAGATTGTAACAAAATTTGAAGCTACCGACAAATATAATGGTCGTTATTTTGTCTTAGGTGATTACAATATAAAAAAATTAGAACTTCTTGAGCCTAAAATCGAACAGCTCAAAGCAATGATAAGTCCTAAAACTGAAATTATTTTGGGAATTTCATCTACTTTGAATGGGTTGATTGTCTCAAGTCATATTAGTCAACACCCAGCTTTTGCCAACAACAAAATTAGCCAACTAGCAACTGGAATTCCTTTTGGAGCCAGTATTGAATATATGGATGGCATAACTTTAGAACAAGCAATTAATAATAGGAAGGAAAATTCAAAATAATGTTTATAACCTTTGAAGGAATTGATGCTAGTGGCAAAAGTACAGTTATTGATTTATTTGCCAAATATTTAAAGACAAAATATCCTGACCGTGAAATTATTATAACTCGCGAACCGGGCGGGCACCAAGTACCTGAAGCTGAAACTATTCGTTCTTTATTACTTGATACTAAAACAAACATTTCTCCTTATGTAGAAATGCTTTTGTTTGTAACTTCAAGGAGATTGCATCTTGAAAAACTAATTTGACCAGCACTTAAAGCTAATAAAATTATTTTATGTGATAGATATATCGACTCTTCCATTGCTTACCAAGGTTTTGGGCATAACTTGGATGTTCAAATGGTTACTGATTTAAACAACAAAATTTGTGAAAATACTCAACCTAATATGACTTTTTTTCTTGATATTTCTTTGGAAAAAGCCCAAGAAAGAATGGCAAAAGCAAACTATCAAAAAGATCGCTTCGAAGAACGCCAACAAACTTTTTATAGCAATGTCATAAATGGTTATCATTATTTAGCAAAAACTAAAGAAAATTTCTTTAGTATCGAAGCTTCCAAGGATCCTCAAAGTGTTGTAAACGATATTATAAAAATTTTTGAAAAACATAAATAATAAGAGTTACTAAAATGAATAAAAATTGAATGCATTTTGTTAAAAATATCCGATCAAATGAACAAATTTTTCATTTATTACTATTAATTAGTTATCAAGAAAACTTAACATCTGAAGCTATTGATTATTTACTTCTGAATTTACCAGAAAAATACACTATTGATACATTTGATCTTGCTAGTGAAAAAGTGACACGAAATGATTTTGTTGAGTGAGTTAATAAATTATATTTCACAAATCTTGGTAAATCTAAATTTCACTTTGTTATTATCAAAAACATCGATTTAGCTCATCCATCATTAACCAATTCTTTTTTAAAAATTATTGAAGAGCCACCAAAAGGAATTAAGTTTATTTTTAGCGCCAAAAGTGAATGGAAAACCTTATCTACAATTCGTTCTAGAAGTCAAATTTTTTACTTTAATACGTTTGAAGACAAGGATGATCTCAAACAAAGTCTGGATATTTTAAGACCTAGTGATTATAATCTGTTTTTTAGTTGAATATTTTCAAATAGTAGTCAAGCTCAAAAATTTTTAGAAAATTTTAATGATCAAATTTTAGAACAAATTGAAACTTCACTAACTCAAATAGGTAAAAAAAATGCTTCTTTAATTTTGAATTTAGACAAAATAATTACAAAGGATAATGCTAATATTGCGCTTTATTTTTTAGTTTATTTTTTCCTGTCTCTTGCAACTGGCGTGTTTAATAGACTTCCATTAAGTACCAAAAAAGTTTTATACAAAATTAAAAAAAGCAACAATTATCAACAAATGAGTCTTGAAATTATAAAAACCATTGACAAATTACAACTATCACTTGGCACAAATGAAAATTTTCAAATTCAAAAACAAAATTTTTTAGTTCGCTTAAGCAAAATTATTGACAAATTTTATGAATAAAAAAATTACTTTAGTAGCCACTCCAATTGGAAACTTACAAGATATGTCTTTACGAGCCATTGAGACTCTCAAAAATTCTGACATTATTTTGTGTGAAGATACAAGAAACTCATCAATTTTATTAAATTTTTATCAAATTGACAATGCTAATTTAGTTTCATATCACAAATTTAATGAAACTAAAATGCTTGAAAAAATAGAACAATGACTCAATTTAGACAAAAATATTTCAATTATTAGTGATGCTGGAATGCCTTTAATTTCAGATCCTGGACATATTTTAGTTAATTGATGCCACAACAATAATATCGAAGTGGATGCTATTGGTGGTGGTAGTGCGATCATCAATGCTTTTGTACTATCAGGATTTCCAATTCCCTTTGTTTTTAAAGGTTTTTTTGATTCTCGAGTATCAAAAATTCAAAATCAAATTGCTAATTTAGAGTATGATAATAGCTATATTTTTTTTGTTAGTCCTCATAAATTATTAGAAGTTTTAAAGCAAATTGATTTTGTTTACAAAGATGAGTTAAAAGTTTTTTTAGTTAAAGAATTAACCAAAAAATTCCAAAAATATTTTTTGGGTTCAGCTAAACAAATTCTTGACCAAATTGGTTCTAGCTTTAAGGGCGAATATACAATAATTTTGTGTAAACCAAGCAAAATAAAAAGCAAAATAAAAATCAATAAATATCAAAATTACTCCAAAACAAACAAAACAATGTAAAATAGTATAAAATTTTTATAGATTATTTGGGAGTAAAAACGTGGAAAAAGATTATAGAATTCAAAAAATATTATTCAAAAAAGAAGAGATTGAATCTCGAATTGCAGAAATTGCAAAATGAATTGAAACAACCTATGAAAACAGTGATGAAATTGTAATTATTGGTGTTTTAAAAGGTGCAGCAGTATTCTTGATGGAGTTAATTAAACACATTAACAAAATAGATGTAAATATTGACTTCATAATTGCAAAATCTTACTTTGGTGGTTCTCAATCTTCTGGAAGTTTAAAAATTATTACAGATATTGACACAGATATCAAAGGAAAAGATGTTATTTTACTTGATGACATCTTAGATTCTGGAATTACACTAGCTAAAATAAGAGATCACTTATTGCTTAAAAAACCTAAAAGTTTAAAACTAATTCCTTTATTTAACAAAAAAGTTGAACGCAAGCATGATATTCAAATTGACTATTATGGAATTGAAGTGCCTAACCAATTTTTAGTTGGATATGGATTAGATTTTGACGACAAATTTAGAAACTGACCTTTTGTAGCTGTGTTTGACCCTAATGCTAAAAAAGGAAACAGTAATGATAAAAGTTAACAATGTTAGTTTTAGTTATCTAAATGATATGAATAAGTTGGCACTTGATAGTGTTAATGTTCATATTAAGCAAGGAAAATATTATGCAATTTTGGGCCACAATGGCTCTGGAAAATCTACATTTTCCAAGATATTGTCTGGAATTTTCAAACCTCAAAAAGGTTCTATTTTTATTGAAGATATTGAATTAACAAAAGAAAATTTACCAATTATTCGTAAAAAAATTGGTATTGTTTTTCAAAATCCTGACAATCAATTTGTTGGTGCAACAGTTGAAGATGATATTGCATTTAGTTTGGAAAACAACAATGTGGATCCTAAATTAATGCGCGATATTATTATTGATTTAGCAAAAAAAGTCAATATGGATAAATACTTATCTCGTGAACCACAGTTTTTATCTGGTGGACAAAAACAACGAGTAGCTATTGCATCTATTTTGGCTTTAAATCCTAAAATTATTATTTTTGATGAAATTACTTCAATGCTTGACCCAAAAGGAAAAGCTGATGTAGTTAAAATTCTTGATGAATTGCGTAAAGATAAAACAAAAACCTTAATTTCTATAACTCACAATATGGATGAAGCTATTTTAGCTGATGAATTAATTGTATTTGCTAAAGGTAAAATAATTGCCCAAGGTGATCCTAAAACTATTTTAAATAACCAAGAGATTATTGAAATTGCAAAAATTGATTCACCTTTTATTTACAAGTTATCTAGTGCTCTTGATGATATAGATCCTACATATAATGAGGAGGAATTGCTCAATAAATTATGACAATTAAAACAAAAAATTTAGTCAAAATTTTTGATAAAAAACTTCCAATTGAACTAAAAGCACTAAATGACGTTAATGTTACAATTAATCAGGGTGAATTTATAGCAATTATCGGACAAACTGGTTCTGGAAAAACAACTTTCATTCAGCATATGAATGCTTTAATATTGCCAGACGAAGGTGAAATTGAGTATTTTTATCGTGACAAACAAGAAATAATTACTAAAAAATTCAGCAAATTAGAAACAAACTCTTCTAATAGTGTTCAAGAAACAGCTTTTGTTGAACAACATATAGTTGTTAAAAAACCATCATTTTTCAATAGAAAAATCAAAAAAATTAAAGAGGTTAGACGTCGAATTGGTGTAGTTTTTCAATTTGCAGAATATCAACTTTTTGAACAAACTATTGAAAAAGACATTATTTTCGGAGCCCTTTCTATGGGGATCAAAAAAGATGAAGCTATTAAAAAAGCTAAGGAAATGATTAAATTAGTTGGTCTTGATGAATCATATTTAAAACGTTCACCTTTCGATTTGTCAGGAGGGCAAAAACGAAGGGTTGCAATTGCTGGAATTTTGGCAATGAATCCTGATATTATTTTCTTTGATGAACCAACAGCTGGTTTAGATCCTGAAGGCACAGTAAAAATGCTTGAAATTCTAGACGCTCTTCACAAACAAGGCAAAACCATTGTTTTAGCAACTCATGACTTGGATAATGTTTTACAATGAACTAAACGTTCATTATTTTTTAAGGAAGGTAAAGTTATTTATGATGGTGATACCTATGAAATTTTGAGCAATAATGATTTTTTGCTTGAAAATAAAATGTTGCCAACTAATTTATTAAGTTTTGTTGAAAAACTAAAAAAAATTGGTTATGATGTTGGTAAAGTGAAATCACTGAATGAATTAATTACCAAGCTTAATATTTTATTGAAGGAGAATTATGCAAATTAGTGTTGCCAAGTATGTGCCTCGTGACACGATCATCCACAATATGGATGCTCGGCTAAAAATTTTGTTCAATATTTTATTTGCTGTTTTATTTTTTGTCACCACACACTTGCTAACTGTCTTTATTTTATTAGGGTTTTCATTAGTTTTTTTCTACATAACTACAAAAAGATGGGCTCATATTTTTTTGTTGATGAAGTTGCCTATTATAATTTTTATTGTAATGGTTATTTTGTATGGTTTCATCATTGACAAAAGTAATATAGATGCCATTTTAGGAGTATCCCAAGGAGCAAATGTTGCCAAACCTGTCAAATTAGTTGGGTTGAATGAAGAAGAAACAAAAAATTTTTTATCATGATACTTAGTTAAACCAACTCATTTATTTAATAATATCAATTTTTCTATTGGTACTTTAGGAATTATGAGAGCTGGAGTTCTAGCAATTAGAATTTATGGAATGATTATTTCAACAACCATTTTAACTTATTCTACAAAACCTTTTTTACTAACTAGAGCAATAGAAGATTTAATTTGACCTTTAAAAATATTGTTTATCCCTACTCATATCATTGCAATGATTATTTCAATAGCAATTCGTTTTATTCCAACTTTATTACTTGAAGCTAGCAGAATTATGAAAGCTCAATCATCACGTGGAGTTGATTTTAAAAATGGAAAATTCACCGACAAAGTAAAATCTATGACTACTTTAGTAATTCCACTTTTTGTTCTTGCTTTTTCACGTGCTGAAGATTTATCAAATGCTATGGAAGTTCGAGGATATGATCCTTATTCAAAAAGAACAAAATATCGTAAATTATCTTTTAACCAATTAGATTATTTATTTGCCTTTATTTTTATTGCTTTAATTGTTTTAACAGCTTTAATGGAAACTAATAATATCCCTATTGATCAATTGCCGAAATTTTGACTTTACACAAACCAAAAAATTTAATTTATGGACAAAAATGAACAAATAAAAAAACAAATTTTGGACCTTCAAAAGCAAATTATTAAATGAAATAAAGAATATTTTGAAGACCAAAATCCATCTGTTGATGACCTAGTTTATGACAAAGAATTAAAAAAATTAATAGATCTTGAAAATAAATATTACTTTTTATTTTCTTTAGATGAACTCAACAACTCACCTACCAAACTTGTTGCAACAAGCTTAAATAGTCAATTTAAAAAAGTAAAGCATAGTAAACCTATGCTCTCGCTTGATAAAGCTTATGATTTTTCAGAACTTGAAAAATGAATCAATAAAGCTCAAAACATTTTGGAAAAAGAAGCTCATTGCTATGTTGAACCAAAAATCGATGGACTATCCATTGCCCTTTTGTATAAAAATGGCAAACTTATTCAAGCGCTCACTCGTGGTGATGGAGTGTCAGGTGAAGATATTACTGAAAATGCAACTAAAATTTTAGACAAATTTATTCCCAAACAAATAGACTACTCAAAAGAACTTGAAGTTCGTGGTGAGGTTTTTTTAAGCAAAACTGGTTTTGAAATCTTAAAAGAACAAAATCCAAATATAACATTTGCTAATGCAAGAAATGCAGCAAGTGGGATTTTACGTAGATTGAGTAAAACTATGTCAGGTAAAGTAAAAAATCAAGAAGATTTTTTACTTTTACAATGCTTCATTTACACTGTTGTTAATCCCGAAAAACACAATTTAAAAACAGTCTCCGAATCTTTTTCATTTTTAAAAAAGCTTGGTTTTTATACAAATAATATAAGTAAAAAAGCTAAAAATATCACACAAGCTTTTGGATTTATTAAAGAATTAAGCAAACAAAGACATGAACTAGACTACAACATTGATGGAGTTGTTTTAAAAATTGATGATTTTAGCATTTACGAGCAACTAGGACAGACTTCTAAATTTCCACATAGTGCAATTGCCTATAAATTTGAAGACCAAATTGTTGAAACAGAACTATTAGATATTTTTGTCACTGTTGGACGAACTGGAAAAATAACTTACAATGCTAAATTAGTTCCTATTCAATTAAATGGTACAACAGTCAGCGCTGCAATTTTACCAAATTATCCTTTTATTGAAAAACTTAAAATATGTATAAATTCAAAGGTAAAAGTGAAAAAAGCAGGAGAAATTATCCCGCAAATTATTGGTAGTGTTGACGAACATTTAGTCACTAATTTTGCTAAAGTTACCACTTGCCCAAAATGTAAGAATTTATTACAAGAAAGCTCAACGGGTATTGATCAATTTTGTGTGAATGAAAATTGCCCAGCTATTGTTTTGAAAAAATTAGTTCATTTTTGTTCAAAACAAGCAATGAATATTGCTACACTTGCAGAAAATAGACTTAATTCACTTTTTGAAACTGGATTAGTCAAAAATAGTTGTGATATTTTCTTTTTAGAACAAAAAATGCAAGAAATGCATAGCATTTTTGCCAAACACAAAATTAAATTACAAGCCAAATCTGTGACTAAATTTTTAAACGAAATTACAAATGCAAAAAAAACTGATTTTTATAGACTGATTTTTGCACTTGGAATTAAAAATGTAGGTTTAACAGCTTCAAAAAGCTTAACTCAATATGCTAATTCACTAACTGAGTTGAGAAATCTTGATTTTAGCAAACTTATCGATCACTATGATTTTGGGCCAGTTATTATTGAATCATTGCAAAACTTTTTTATAAATCCAAAAAATCAAGATTTTTTGAATTGCCTTGAAACAATTAATTTTGAATTTAGTACTCCTACAAAAAAAAGCGAGCCAGCTTGAGCTAGTTTTTCAATTACAGGTAAACTTTCAAAAACTCGAGATGAGTTTATACAAATTATTGAACAAGCAGGAGCAGAATTTCATTCTAATCCAACTAAAAAAACAACTTATCTATTAGCTGGTTTAGATGCTGGTTCGAAAGTTGAAAAAGCTATAAAAAACAACACAATTGTATTAGATGAAGAATCTTTTTGGGAATTAATTTCACAAAAAAAATTGGCTAAATAATTTAATAAAAACACACAAATTTAAAATCAATTGAACTAAAATAAAAGACTATAAAATATAGTCTTTTTTAATAATCTTTAATTTTTTCAAGTAAATTTAAATCTAAATTTTCTGATACTAAAAAATCATAAATTAATTTGGTAAGCTCATATTCGTAAAAATTATTATGTCCACTTGTCAACAAAATTGGCTTATTGTCATTATTTTTAAAAAAATAATTAATTTTTTGCAAAGATTTTAAAGATGAAATTACAGTTTTCAAATTAAAGTAATCTAAATAAGTTTCTCAATTAATGGTGCCAAAAAACTCATTTGTATTCGAAATGCCTTTATTTTGTTCATATTTTTTAATTTTTGCAAATAATTTTAAACTTTTTTTGTTTTTACTTTTAAGATTTTGTTTTTCAAAAATATTGTTAAAAGGAATGAAATAACCACTATGTTTATTTAAAAATTCTTGAGTAGACATTGTAATTTTATTTACTTTAATTTCACCTGTATAAAGTCAATTTAAAAACTTTATTGTAGCTTTGTTTACTTGTGGATCTTTTGACAATCCGACTATTATTGACGAACCACCTAATAAATAGGTGGGCTTTTGAAAAAAAGAGCAACTTTCAAAAACAGTTTGATTTAATGTTTCTATGTTTTTATAACTAGTAAAATTACTAATTTTATCTTTATCTTGGCCTTCACTAGCAAAATATTTTCTAGTAAAATATGAATCAACTGCATAACGCAAGCCCACACCTGTAACTAAACCAAAAATAGACCTATATTGCAATAATTCATAATTTCCTCATTGGTTTTGATAAGTTTTTAAAAATTTTATTGCACAAATATTTTTGCTATATTCGTTATTTTTAATAGTAAAACAAAAATTTTGCTTAACTTCTTTAAGTAAAATAATTAATTTTTCTCGATTTTCATAGTTATATCAATTATTTTTAATTTTAGTTTTTGATAAAAATAATTTAATTAAATTTTTTTCAGAATAATCTCACACAAAAATATTCAAATCAACAACAGAATCATTTAATAAGTGTATTTTTTCTTCAATAGGCAAAAGACCTTTAATAAATTCATTACAAATTCACATTAGCTCTTCAGTAACTTCTAAAAAATTATCTTTAATCAAAATATGTTCAAAAACTTTAGAATTTGCTGGTTTCACAAAATTTAAAATGTTATTTTTTATAGCATTTTTATTTGGATTAAAACTATTTTGGCTTTTATTATAAATTTTGTTTTTAGGACTAATTTGAGCTCCGCCATCTTTTAAAATTTTAAAAAATAAATACAAAATATCTAAATTTACTCGTGGAGCATTTATGTCCGCCACATTAAAAGGCAAATTAAAAAAACCTGAGCTTATCTCAGGATTTAATAATTTCACAATTGGATTCAAAAACAAACTTGCTTTTAAATTTGAATTATTAAAATTAAAAGCAAGTTTGTTTTTTATAAGAATATTTGCACTTCACTCATCAGCCAAAATAATGTCTGGAAGTGGTTGGTTTAAATTAATTTGGTTTTGCAAATGAAATGCAATTTCAGCTTGACTATTCAAACCATTTGAATCAGATAATTCTAATTTTACAGGTAAAAAATCAGAATCATATTTAAAAGTTTGATTGTAATAAGGTATTAAACTAGGAATTTTTGGATTTGATTTTTGTAACGCATTGATCAAGGGTCAGGTAGATTTTTGTGCAGTTAAAAAAACTATTTCTTTTTTCATACCATAACCAAGCGCTTGAGTAAATTTCTAAATAACTAATGACTTAAATTACTTTATTTTCCTTGTAATAAATTACGTTTTTTCATTCTATTTCTAATAAATCAAATTAGAATAATTGTGCAAATTGCTCAAATCATATGTCTTTTAAGACGAGCATGTTCGATATTAATATGTTGGTGATAAACATTTCCAAAAATAGCTTCTATATTACTGAGTCGGCGACGTAGTGATAAATCATAAAATAATGATAAAGCAAAAAAAACTGAGACTACCACGATAGCTGCAATGTATTCATTTGAACCTTTGTTGAGTCAATCTGGTTTAAGATTTTTGATTCCAGCAAAGGAACTGATTAAGATAATAGAAATAATTAAAGAAATACCGGTCATTCACATTGCATTTACTTCTTTTAAATTAACTTTTTTAACAAGTCAAGGAATCATTGGTGGCATTTGTAAAACTTGATTAGATGTTTCAAGTTGACTACGGAAAAGCATAATATTTTTTTTAATCGCAGAGTATTCTTGAAATGCCTTTGCCATGAAGAAGATAAACACAAGGCAAGCAAAAGCAGGCAAAGCCATAAGAGCATCATAATTTGACTTGTAAATTCAACCTTTAAATGTTGGTATTTTTTGAAGTTGTTCAAACCTTCATAATATTGTAAAAATAGCTATAACTAAAATAAGCAAAATAAAAATTGTAGCTTTAAAAGGTAAGAAAAATGTTTCACGCCCAAAAATTTTACGAACTTCTTTATTAACAAATTCTTTTCTAGCTTCATTGGCTAGGTCTTGTGGGTTTTGTTCCAATTGAATGTAATCAAAATGCTCTTTTTCAAAAGATTGTCCAAAATTTTGTTGTGGATATGGTGGTTGTTGCATGTTTGGGTATGGATAACCTCCTTGTTGTGGGTATGGAGGTTGTGGAAAATTTGGATTAGGTGCCATTTGGCTTAAATTTTGTTGTTTGTTTTTGTTTTTTCTAGAAAATAAACCCATATAAAACTCCTTATAATTTTTTATTTGTTATCATCAAAGTTGGTTTTTAAAATTGCCAAAAAAGCTTCTTGTGGCACTTCTACCACACCAAATGATTTCATTCGCTTTTTACCAGCTTTTTGTTTTTCCAAAAGTTTTTTCGTCTTGTAACATCACCACCATAAAGTTTTGCTGTAACATCTTTTCGATAAGCTTTGATAGTCTCACGAGCAATAACCTTAGAACCAATAACAGCTTGAACCGGAACTTCAAATGAATGTCGTGGAATAATTTCCTTGAGTCGTTCAGTTAAGTCTCGAGCTTTTGGATAAGCAAAATCTTTGTGGACAATCATCGATAGTGCATCAATTTTTTGTCCATTTAGTAAAATGTCTAATTTTACTAATTTTGAAACTTGATAATCTACTATTTCATATTCGAAAGAACCATAGCCTTTAGAAAGTGATTTTAGTTTGTCAAAAAAATCAAAAATGACTTCACAAAGTGGCATTAGATAAACAACTTTTCTTCTTTTATTGTCAATGTATTCTAAATTTTGGTAAATTCCACGTTTGTCTTGACAAAGTCCCATAATAGTTCCTAAATATTCATCTGGAACCAAAATAGTTGCTTGAATAAATGGTTCGGAAATTGATTCAATTGTAGAAGGATCTGGGAAAGAAGATGGATTAGAAATCTTCACAGATTCACCATTGGTTTTTTGAACAATGAATTCAACAGAGGGAGCTGTTGCAATTACAGAAAGATTAAACTCACGTTCAAGTCTTTCTTGCAAAATTTCCATATGCAATAAACCTAAAAAACCAATTCTAAACCCAAACCCTAATGCTTTAGATGAATCTGGTTGGTAAATGATCGATGAATCAGATAAAGCTATTTTTTCTAATGAATCTTTTAATAAATTGTAATCTTGTGAGTCTGTTGGATAAAAACCGGCATACATAACTGGAACCATTTTTTTGTAACCAGGTAATGGATTAATTGCTGGATTATCCACTAAAGTTATTGTATCACCAACTGCCACATCCTTGGCATTTCGAATAGATGCGGCAATTCAACCCACTTCACCGGTTTGTAAAGAATCTTTTTTAACCTCATCAGGTCTTCGAATTCCAAGTTCAATAACATGAAACCGGTTGTTATTAGACATAAATTTAAAGTGGTCACCTACTTTAATTTGCCCAGAAACAATTCTAACAAAAATAATTACACCACGATAAATATCAAAGTATGAATCAAACACTAAAGCTTGCAAAGGTTCATTAGAATTATCTTTTGGTGATGGAATATTATTAACAATAGCATCTAAAACTTTGTCAATATTTATTCCATTTTTAGCAGAAATTAACACTGCATTGTCAGTTGGCAAACCAATAACATTTTCAATTTCAGCTTTTACTGCTTCTACATCAGCTGATGGTAAATCAATTTTGTTAATAATAGGTATGATTTCCAAATTATTTTCAAGCGCTAAATAAACATTTGCAAGTGTTTGAGCCTGAATTCCTTGAGTAGCATCAACTAAAAGAAGCACACCTTCTGTAGCTGCAAGAGACCTTGAAACCTCATAAGTAAAATCTACATGGCCTGGAGTATCAATTAAGTGAAAAATGTAATCTTGATATTCAATTTGAACTGCATTTAATTTAATGGTAATCCCACGTTCTTTTTCAAGGTCCATTGAATCAAGGTGTTGTTCTTTTAAATCTCGCTTCGAAATTGTGTTGGTAAACTCTAAAATTCGATCAGCTAATGTTGATTTCCCATGGTCGATATGAGCAATAATTGCAAAATTGCGAATTTTTTTAATGTCCATTTTAGAAACTATCTAAGCAAGGTAAAAATATTGGTTTGAGTTCCACCAAAATAAAATATTAACACTGCTATAATTAACAATAAAGCCAAAGCAATTGATGCAATTAAAGCAGTAACAGCAAATTTGAAACCACGCTTGTTTTGACGAATTTTATACTTAGCCATATTTGCATAAATTACATCAGCTTCGCTAGTGTAGATTGGTTTTTCAACAACTTTTTGTTTTTTCTTCATATTCACCTTTCTAGAAAAGGCTAAGTTCAATTAAGCCACTTTATCTTTTAAAGCTTTAGAAGGTTTAAATTTAAAAACTGTTTTAGCTGGAACAACAATTTTGTTTTGAGTTAAAGGATTAATTGATTCACTTGCATCTTTGTGAATTCCTTGAAATGTTCCAAAAGAATTAATAACTAATTTTTCTTCTTTTTTTACTACTTCAGTAGTTATAGCAAAAAATTCTGTTAAAACTAGATCAATATCTTTAGATTTTAATGAAGTTCTTTCACTAATAGCTTCAATAAGTTCTTTTTTATTCATAATAATTCCTTTTTTGTTTAATTTATTAATTTTACTTTATTTTAATGTGTTTTTATTTTTTTTAAGCAATATTTTTCAAAATAAATAAAATGGATATTTAATTTTTTTCTTTGTTTTTATAGATAATATTTAAAGGACAACCTTCAAAACCAAAATATTTTCGAAGTTGGTTTTCAATATATCTTTGATATGAAAAGTGGATAAGTTTTTTATTGTTGACACTAAAAATAAAAGTTGGAACTTTTCCATTTACTTGTTGGCCAAAATAAATATTTAATCTTTGCCCAGCAACCGATCTAGGTGGTTGCATAGTTAAAATTTCAAGTAAAAAGCGATTAACAGAACTAGTAGGAATTTTTTTATTCAAATTTTGGACAACTTCAACTATTTTTTGTTCTAATTTATGCACTTTTTCACCAGTTTTCCCAGAAATGAAAACAATTGGTGCTCATTCAATAAATTTATAATTTTTTTGAATTTTTTTAACAAATTCAACTTGAGTTTGAGTTTCTTTTTCAATTAAATCTCATTTATTAATTACTAAAATTATAGGTTTTTGCTTTTCAAAAGCAAATCCGCAAACTCTTGAATCAAAGTGTGATAAATCTTGAGTGGCATCAATTAAAACTAAAGTAATATCAGCTTCATCGAGAGCTTTAAAAGCACGCAAAAGTGCATAAAAATCAATAGAATCTGCAATTCTACTTTTTTTAATAATTCCAGCAGTATCTATAATTTCAAAATTAATATCACCAATTTTTCACTCAGCTTTAATTGCATCTCGGGTAGTCCCTGCAATTTCTGAAACAATAGCTCGGTTTGATTTAGTAAGTTTGTTTAAAAGTGTTGATTTTCCTGCATTTGGACGACCAATAATGGAGAGTTTAATAGCATCACTATCAATTTTTTTGCTAAAATCCAAATTGTTTAAAACTTCATCAAGCAAATTTCCAATTCCACTCCCATGAATTGCAGAAATTGGAAAAATTGTGTCAAAACCCAAACCATAAATACTAGTATCAAAGTTTTGATTACTTTCTAATTTGTTTGCTGCTAAAATCACTTTTTTGTTTGATTTTCGCAATAAATCAACAACAAAAAAATCATCAGCATCAATTTCTGCTCGACCATCGAGTAAAAAGATTATAACATCAGCTTCTTCAATTGCAACTTTAGCTTGAATTTGAATCAAATCTTGAAAACTACGATTCTCTAATTCTATTCCACCTGTATCAATTAAATTAAAAAACTTGCCAGCTCAAGTTGCTTTTCCATAAATCCGATCACGAGTTACACCTGGAGTAGCATCTGTGATGGATATTTTTTGACCAATTATTTTGTTAAAAAGTGTTGATTTACCAACATTTGGTTTACCAATAAGTGCAACAGTGTTAGCCATTTTAACTTAGTTTTGCATTAATTAGTTTTGAAATTTGTTCAACAACTTGGTCAAAATTTAAATGGGTGGAGTCAATAAAAATTGAATCTTCTGTTTTTTGCAAGGGGTCTAATTTGCGATGAGTGTCATTGTAATCTCTTTTTTCAAGTTCTTTCCAAACTGTTTCAAAGTTAGTTTCTAAACTTAATTCTTCATTTTGTTTAACTCGACGCATGGCTCTTGTTTTAGAATCTGCTCATAAAAAAATTTTTAATTCAGCATTTGGCATAATGTTGTAAGTAGTATCACGCCCTTCCATAATTACACCCTTGTTCATTGTTTGGAAATTTTTTAAAATTTCATTAATATCATTGCGAATTTTACTATATTTTGCAATAATTGATGATTTTTGTGAAATAGAATCATCTCTTAAAAAAGGTGTAACATTTACACCTTCTATTAAAATTTCACCACTAATTTTAAGATCCAATTTGTTATTTGATCATTTGGAGCACACTAAACCTTCATTATAAAGATTAATTTTCTGACTATTTAAATAATAAGCAATTGCTCGATACAAAGAACCAGTATTAATAAATAAATAATTAAATTTATTTGCTATTGTTTTAGCAATTGTGGACTTGCCGGCTCCTGAAGGTCCATCAATTGCAATATTAATTTTTTTAGTCATCTAGCTCCTTGTATAATTTACTATTTTTAATATATTATACTAGAAATCTTTAAGCCATTTACTTTTTACTTTATCATTTACTTCACTAAATATTTCTTGTAATTTAGCTTTTTGTTTATTGTTAAATTCTGGTACATAAAATGCAAGATGAACTTTTAAATCACCAACAATTCTTGGATTTCTAGGATCTGGTGCACCTGCACCTGTGATAGTTAAAATATCACCTGATCTACTTGAATCACGAAGTTTTAAATTTTTCATCCCGGTTGGACTAGGCACTTCTACAACATTTTCAGAAATCACATCGATAACTGAAACTGGTAAGTTGATATGTATATCATTGTTTGCCCGAGTATAATATTTGTGTTCTTTAACACGAATTAAAATGTAAAGATCACCATTTTCTCCACCATTTGAACCTGGTTCACCAAAACCTGATAAACGAATTTTTGTACCATCTTTAATTCCAGCAGGAATCTCTATATTCATTTCTTTAATAGTTTTTACAAAGGTTTGCCCTGAACAAGTTCTACATTTATGAGCAATCACCTTACCTCGACCACTACAACGACGACATACACTTTTGTTTTGAACACGCCCAAACCCTGGAATAGATACATTTTCTACTACAGAACCTGAACCGGCACATTGACCACAAACTTGAATGTCATTTGGAGAATCAGCACCAGTTCCATCACAATGACCACATTTTTCATATTTGTTAAATTTTTGACTAAAACTTGTCCCTAAAATTGAATCAACAAAATCAATTTTAATAGAAGCGCTTAGATCATCTCCTTGAGTTGGATAGTTTTGTCTTGAACGTGAAGAACCAAATCCAAAACCTGAAAAAATGTCAGAGAAAATGTCAGAAAATCCACCAAATCCTTGACTATAACCTTGACCAAATCCTTGTTCAAAAGCTTGATGTCCATATTGGTCATATTGACTTCTTTTTTCTGAATCAGAAAGAATTTCATATGCTTCTTGAACTTCTTTAAATTGTTGTTCAACAACTTTCTTTTCGCTTTCTGACTTGTCATTATTTTTATCTGGGTGATATTTGTTGACTAAAACACGATATGCTTTTTTAATTTCACTAATATCTGCTGTTTTAGAAACACCTAAAACTTGATAATAATCTCTTTTACTCATAATAGTTGTTTAATTTTAGCACAAATATTATATAAGTGCTAAAAATTTATATTTTAATTGAAAAAAATATAAATTAAAAAAGAAGATAATGCAATAAAAATGAATTAATTTTGATTTTTCTTGTTTTTTATATAATAATACAAAATGAAGCAAATAAAATCATTATTAGATTCTAGTAAAGAAACTTTAAATATTTATGTTTGTGGGCCAACTGTTTATGACCATGTGCACATAGGCAATTTGAGACCTATGATCATTTTTGATGTTCTAACATCAGTGTGAAAATTTTTAGGTAAGAATATAAATTTTTTGTTGAATATCACAGATATTGATGACAAAATTATTCAAAAAGCTATAAAAACAAAGCAAAATGAAGAAGATGTTGCTAACTTTTATTTTCAAAATTACTTAGAAGTTTTGAAAATATACAATATTTCATATCCTACAAAAATTTGAAAAGTTACCGAGAAATTAAATGAGATTATTGACTATATTTCTCTTTTAAAAAAACAAGGCTTTACCTATGAAAATAGAGATGGAGACTTGATGTTTTCTATAGATAAACTTCCAAATTACGGAACAGTTTCAGGACAAAATCTTTCAAAATTACTATCTAAAGAGGCACAAGACAAAGATTTTGTTCTTTGAAAAAAAACAAAAATAGGAGTCGCATATGATTCTCCTTTTGGCAAAGGGAGACCGGGATGACACACTGAATGTTGTGCTATGATTTGAAGCTACTTTGGAGACTCTATTGATATTCATGGCGGTGGTGTAGACCTTATTTTTCCACATCATGAAAATGAAAATGCACAACATTATGCTTTATTTTCTAAAGAAATTACAAAACATTGATTAAGGGTTGGTAGTTTAACAAAAAATGGACAAAAAATGTCTAAATCTCTTGGTAATTTTATTTTAGCAAAAGATTTTGCTCAAAAGCATGACCCTGATGTTTTAAGAAATTTCTTTTTGTCATCTAGTTTTCAATCTCCTGTTGATATTAAAGATGATGTCTTAGAGAATAATAAAAAAGTTATAAAAAACTATAAAATCAGTTTTTATAATTTTTTGACACAAAATCTAAAACCTAATGATGAAGTTGTAAAAGAAATTTTGAAAAATTTTGCTTATTTAAATTTTTCAATTGGAAATTCTTTAATTTCGAAAGCATTACGACAAAAAGATCATGGTTCTTTAGCTGTTGTTTTTAAAAAACTTGGCTTTAAATTCGCCACTCGCTCATTAAGTGAACAAGATAAACTTGATTATCAAATGTGAAAGGAGTTTTATGAAAAAGGTGACTATGAAAATAGTGATAAATTACGTGAAAAACTATGAAAAAAATTTATTTTTTCATAAAAAAATCCACTGTTTTAAGTAAATGGAGTTAAATATGTTTAAATATGTTTGTGGCAAAAATTCTATACTAGATGCAATAGAAAATCACTTAGTTTTTAAAGTGATTTATATTAGCAGAAAAAGTGATATTAGATTTTTTGCCAATCAAAAAATAGAACTAGTAACTACAGAGTTTTTAAATTCGCTAACTAAAGCTAATCATCAAGGTTTTGTCGGGATTTTAGAAAATGCTAAATTTTTTCCTTTAGATGTCATTGCTAAGGATAATCCTAAAACTGTTTTAATTTTAGATCATCTTCAAGATCAACAAAATTTAGGAGCAATTTTGCGTACTGCGAATGCTGCAGGTTTAAAACATATAATTTTGCCCAAAGATAGAGCTGCTAGTATTTCTGAAGTTACCTTAAAAATTTCATCAGGAGGTTTTGTTGGACTTAAATTTATTGTAGTCTCATCTTTATCGGCAACAATTACAACTTTGAAAAAACAAGGTTTTTGGATTTACGCATCCGCCTTAGATGAAAAAAGTAATTCAATTTATGATTGAAATCCTAATTTACCAGCAGCTATTATTGTAGGAAACGAATCTAAAGGCATTAGTAAAACTTTGTTAAATCAAGCTGATGAATTAATTTACATCCCGATGCAAGGAACTGTTCAATCACTAAATGTTTCAGTTGCAACTGGAATTATTTTGTTTAATTTTAATAATCGTATAAAGGAAAAATAACAAAAATGATAAAAAATGATAAACATAGGAATAATAAAGAACTTATTTACACATTTCTTTCATATGAAAATTTAATTATGGCCTGCGCTAAAGAAGTGATTAGAAAATTTCCATATGTGCCTTTAACTTGAGAAGATTTATTTAATCATGCTATTAATTATATTGCGGATTTAGTTGAAAAATTTGACCCTAGCTATGGCATTCCTATATCAAATTTTTTAGTTTTTAATATTAGACTACAAATGATGGGTTATTGCACAAGTTTTACAAACAAAAATAATCAAATTTTAAATTTAGCAGCTCCTTTAGATGAAGAATTTGTTGCTGAATCTCTTTCTGTCAATGATTTTGATGATGAATATGAATTAAAAGATATTATGTATAGATTGACTAAAGATTTAGATTCACTTGAATCAGAAATCTTTACTTTATCCTTTATCCAAAACAAGCCAACTAAGGAAATTGCAAAAATAACAGGAGTCACTTCGCAAAAAATTAATCAAATAATTAAAAAATTTAAAGAAAAAATTAATGAATACATTCTTTAAATAATAATTTTTGCTAAAATTTTGTAAAATGAAAAAGAAAATTTTATTGAGTTGTAGTGTTTGTAATTCAAGAAATTACTCTACAAACAAATCAATAAGCGAGCGATTGGTGTTACAAAAATTTTGTTCCAAATGTAATGCTAAAAGATTACACAAGGAGGAAAAATAATGGAAACTATAGACAAAGAAGTTAGTCAACAAGAAAATATTCAAGTTTTAGAAACTCAAAAACCTAAAAAAACTAAACGTTATTTTTTTCGTTTATTTTTTAAAGAAATGAAAAGAGTGAAGTGACCTGATGGTTCATATACATTTAAAAGTTTTTCTAAAGTATTAATTTTTTCTATTGTGTTAATGCTAATATTTTTTGGTATTTCAATTGCTGCTGCACTATTATGAAACCACACAGGAGTTGGAGTAAACTAGGATTTTATGAGTAAACCACATTGATATATGATTTCTACCATTTCTGGTAAAGAAGATACAGCGATTTCATTGCTAAAACATAGAATTAAAAATGAAAATTTACAAGAATATTTTGAAGAAATTATCAAATTTGATGTACCTCAATTGGTACCAAAATCACCTAATTCAGATGAAACTAAAATTAAAGAAGTAAACTTATTTAAAGGTTACTTCTTTATCAAAATGCAAATGGTGGATCAGGCTTGATACGTTGTTAGAAACACACAATACATCACAGGTTTGATTGGTTCACATGGCAAAGGTGCAAAACCTACACCAATTTCAGATAGACAATATGAAAAAATGAAAGAAAATTGAATCAAAAAATTAAAACAATTCAAAGAAACTAATGGAATTTCTTTAGAATTTGAAGTTGATGATTATGTTAAAGTTATTAGTGGTCCATTTAAAGATGATATTGGACAAGTTATCAAAATAGAGAACAACAAAACTGTTGCCCGTGTTCGCTTGGACAACATTTTTGGACGTAGTGCTGAAGTTGATTTTCCAGTTGCGGCTTTAGAAAAAATAAATGTAAATTAATTTACTTTTTAAATTTAATTATAAATTTATTGTAAAGTCAAAAAATTAAAAAACCTAAACCTATTGTTGAAAAAATTATTACAGGTATTAATCAATAATAGGTTTTTTTATTTTGAAAAATATTTTTTGGTTCATCTTCATTATTTTTTACAACATTAAAATCTTTGTTAATAATTTTTATTTCATTATTTCCTGAAAGTTGAAAGGTTAAAGGATCAATTTTTAAATTTTGAAATTCTAAGTTTGGATTATTTTTAAAATTATTTATAACCTCATCAAAATTTGAAAGTTGAACAAAATTTTCTAAATCTAAATTATTTTTTAAAAGTTCAGAATTAATTTTGTTTTTTAGTTCTATCTCAAAGTTTGGATTATTTTTGGTATTAATTTTTATATTATCTAGTTTAATACTTGATAAATTTGATATTTTTGGAACGTCCAAACTACCAACAATATTTACTAATTCTATATTTTGACTTCCATAAATTTGAGTATTCAAATTTTCTAAAACTCTAAGTTTTAATAGATAAATTTGATGTGGCGGTTTGTCAAATTTTTCAATATTTTTTATAGCTTTTAGCAATATATTGTCAAAATCTACAATTTCTCAGTCTTTGCCATATTTTCAATTTGAATTATTCCAATTTTGTTGAATTATTGTCAAAACAAATTCCTTAGCTTGTTGAAAATCACTAATTCCAGTTAAGTTTATTTGCTTTAAATCAAGAGTTTCAAAAATGTTTATAAAATTAAAAGCACTGCTTTTAAAACTATTATTTTTTCAAAATAATTCTTTTTTTGAAACATAAAAATCATTTTCATATTCTGGCTTTACAATTAATTTAACACTTTCTAATTCATTTTCTTTTTCAAATGCAAAGTTTAATTTATCTGAATTGGGTAATTTTTTTAACAATTCGTATACCTGTTCAGTTGTTAGATTTTTTGAAAGTTGCTTTTCTAGTTCATCTATTTCAATTTTTCTTTTTTCTTTATTTTCATAGGTTTTTGGCTTAAAATTCAAAATAGTAATAGAATCTTGATCTACTAAATTTTCAAATTTATTTTCTAAATTTTTTGAGCTAATATCTATTTTTAAATTATAAGTTCCATCACTATTTTTACTAGATTGGGCTAAAGTTAATTCTAAATCTTTTAAATGAGTATTATCATTTAAAAGTAAAGATAATAATTTTTTAGCATTTTCTTTTGAGATGGTTGGTTCACTATTATTATTAAGTGAAACAAAATTTGAAAGCATCTCAGAAATATTTACATCTTGTTCGATATTAGCCTGTGCGGTTTTATAAAAAGTTTTAAAAAGTTCTTCATTAATAAAACTTTTTCAATAAAGTAAAATTTTTTCATAACTTAATTGTTCAATTGTTTTTAAATTAAATTTGCGATTAATCAAATATTGTTTTAATCTAGTACCAGCTTCAGATTCCCAAAAAGGAACTATAGCTTTGTTTTCAAAAACACTACTAAATAATTTTTTATTGTCTTCCTGGCCAATTGCTACTATTTTATATGAAGTTGTTCCTTTAGGAAATTGTGATGAAAACAACCAAATTCCAGAAGTTGAAAAATAGTTGTTTTCATTGCTACTAATTTTAATTGGATGAATTAATCTATCATTAAAAGATTTTAATTCAAAATTTTTTTTGTTGTTTTCATTGATAGAATAATAAAAATTACTTGTATCTTGATTTCTAATTTCATTATTTATTTGTAAAATTGCACCTTTTCCACTAACACTAGCTTCTGCTATAAAGCCAAAATTAGCTTCTTGATTATTTTGAGATTGTTTAATTTCATCTGGAAGTTGATTAAAAAAAGTACTCATTGGTAAATTATCTAAATTAGAACCAATAGAAACTCAAACTATTTCCTTTTTTGTTCCTGTTTTAGGATCTAAAAGTGGATCAAAATCTGGATTATCCACTCTATTACCTAAAGAATCTAATAAAAATTCACCATTTTCATCTGTTAAATATGGTGTTATTAGTTTTTTTTGTTCAATATTTTTATCAGGATTTCAAGCAAATCATTTAATATCCAAAACAGAATTAGCTGATTTTATAACCAGATCAATTTGATAAACTGCTAATAATTGTTCATTTTCTTGCTCATTTGAATTTTTATCAAATTGCTTTATTTCAATTTTGTACTCATTTATAGCTTTAAGACTTTCTTTTTGTGATAATCTCAAATCTTCTAAATTAAAATGGAAATTTTGATCTAGAACATCAACGGGCTGGTTGTTGATGTACAAAATTTCATTTTCTTGCTTACTTGCAAAAAAAGACACATCTACACTATTGTGAAATTCTCACTTACCACCATAAGTAAAACCATAAGAATCCTTACGGGTTGCAGGTTCAGGTTCCTCTATTTGTTCGGGTTCATCATCAACTAATTCATACCGATTGTCTTCTTTGTAAATTTTACTTGGAGTTAAAATTAATCTTTTTTCTAATTCTTGTGAAAGTTCATAAACTGATGGGAGAAAAAGAATTTTTACTTTAGGATTTAGTAAATATGTGTATCTATTTTTATTTTGTGGATGGTTAAATTTGATAACAAAAGCTAAATCCTTATTATTTAGAATTATATACTCTATTCGTGAATTATAGACATCATCATTTAGTTCTCTACTAAAATTAGTTAGTTTTTCATTGATAACTTCAACACTTTTTTGAATTTGTTCATCTAAACTAATTACCCGATTAGGTTCAACATCAATTCTTTTATTAATATTTAGAATGTTTTTTGAAACTACTTCATTATTAAAACGGGTTTTTGTAGTTTCTAAAAAATTTTTCAAATTTAAATCAGGTTGAAAACCGGTGTGATGATATAAATATTTTAGTCTTAGAGTTCCTCAAAAATTTGAAAAATAATTACCACTAGTAGAAACACTAATCTTATAACTAATGTCTTGAATTCTAAAATAAGAATTGTTAGGAGCGCGAAGAATTTGTCCCAATTTTTCCATTGCTTGTTCATTTAATTTTTTACCCATATCAAAAATTTGATTGTCATTAACCCTGATTCTTAAATCAACTGTATTTAAAAAATCTAAATAATGAGTACCGGGTATTTCGAAAGTATTATTTTTTACATATTTTTCTCAATAAATGTTTGATATCACCGAAAAATATCAATTCTGACAATTTCTATTGTTATAACATTGGTTGTTATATAGTTGTTGAAATCTTGCTTTTAAATTTGGATATTGATTAATTCAATCTTGAATCTTCGATAATTGAGTAAAATTAGAATCAAAATTTCTAGTTTGAACATCTCCTGCACCTGAATCTCACAAATACGAAAATGAGGTAGTATTTTTTTCAAATGTTTGTGGAAAAACATATTGAAAAGTCACTGTTGATTCTTTATCAAAAGTTTGTTCAAATGTATCTGGATCAAAACTTTCAATTTGATTTGGAGCTTGCGAAACAAAGACAAAAGGCATAAAAATCAAGCTTATAACACCTATTTTTTTAATCATTGCTATTTTCCTTTTTTTCAAATTTATTTCCTTGGTCAAAAAACAATTGTTTTTCTGAATTGTTAAAATAACTAGAACATAGATAACGTTCATTGCTATTTATTGAAAAAATAAAATCACCTATTTGGGCAATTGCTAAAAATTTTTTTTCTTCTATAGTTAGCCCGCCAGAAGATGTAAAAAGTTTGTCAACTTTTTCAATATCATTATTTTTTAAATTAAAAAAGAATGAGTATTGACAATTTTCTATAATTGCTTCACTTTTTCTGGCTTGCTCACCACTAATTGCAAAATCTCCAGGATTTTGCGTTGTTATCATAATTGCTCCGTTGTATTTCCTAATAGTTTTTGTTATTTTAAAAAGAAAATCTAAAGCAATTGTGTTATTTTCATCTATAAATTTATGAGCTTCATCAACTACTAGAAGAATTTTTTTATTTTTATGGTAGTTGCTTGCAATTCGTCCTTCAATATAAGACAAAATTAGAAAAAAACCTGCTTGATATACACGTTTTTCTAAGTGCATTAAAGTGGCAACATTAAAAATAGTTAAATTTTTACTCAAATCTAAATCACTAGATTTACCATTAAATAATTTACTCAACTTACCTGGTTTTTTAAATTCATAAATCAAAGTGGCGAGTGCTATTGATTTGTCTCTTGCTGTCAAATAGTCAAAATTACATTTTTCAAACAAAGTAATTAAGTCATCAATGGTTGGAAATTTATCACTTTCAAGTGTCGTAATATCTTCTTTTATTTGATAAAATCCTAATTGGTTATATAGTTTGTTTACAACTTCTACTATAGACATAATTATGTTATGTTTTAAATTAGGTAACAAAATTGCGAAAAATTTTTCTAAAGTTTGTAAGTGAAAAACTATAGTTTCATAATTGTTAAAATCTAACAAATCCATAGGTTTAGCTTGTGGACTAAACACTTTTTGAATTTGCAAAGGATTAAAAATTGTTGACGAATCACTTCCAAAGCTAATTGTGTTACCTTGAACAAAATCAGCAATTTTTCAATATTCATTTTGGGGATCTAGCACAATCACTGAATTATCAACTCCCAAATTGTATGTAATTAATTTTTTAGTAAGTGTCGATTTACCTGCCCCTGAAGTTCCCAAAATAAATGTATTTGAATTTTTTCTATCTTGATTTTGCTTAAAAATGTCGAAAAATAAAGGACTATAATCATTTTTTGAGGTTGCAATAACATTAAAATTATTGTCATTAAAACTTCTACTAATAAAGGGTACTCCAAAAACAATATTACTAGCTGGCATTTCGATTTCTTCATGCAATGAATTAGAAAAACGAAAATAAAGTTGAGTAAAAGCTTGAAGTTGTCTATACTTGAGAGTATTTACAGTTGCACCTATGTTTTTTAAACTATTTTTATTCACTGTTTCTGCTTCTTTTAATTTTTCAAGCGAACTTGCATAATTTAAAAATAAAAAAGTAGAATAAAAAATCTCTTCTCTAGAACTACCTGCAACATCTACAATTTGCTCAAGTGCCATTTGTTCATTATAAGTTTTGGATTTGAGAACAATATTTCTATTTTCATTTAGGTTTGATTCTAAATTTTTTGCTCCTCTATTAAAACTAACTTCTTTTTGATGAGAGGTTAGTCTTGATAAATGTCATATTACATTGCTATCTGAACCAAAAAGTTGTGCTGCCCAACCTAGAGGTAATCTAAAAGGATATTCATTTATGCTTTGAATTGAAAAAAAATTTTCATTTATTTTAAAGTGATTTTTAAACCACTGAATTTTCGATTGACATAAATATTTTGAAATATTATCACCTTGACTTATACTTTCATACTCAGATTCATCTAATTTGTCAAAATAATTGAAACATTTTTTGTTAATATTTAACAAATCTTCAACTGTTAGTTGCTTTACACTAAAACCAGAAATTCCAATATTTGAACTTAGCAAGTTAAATTGTTGAATTAAGGTTTGAATATTTTTTTCATAAATAATAATAAAATATTTATGTTGTAAATAACTATCAAAATCTAAAATATCTTGTTCATAATTCTTACAAAAATCTTCATTTAATTTTTTGGAACAAGTATCAAAATTTTTTTCTAAAAATATTTTATTTTTAGTTAAATCATTTTGCTGAGCAATTTTAACAATAGTTACTTTATTGCTTACAGCATTTAAAGCTATTGTCATTTGCTCTAGAATTTGTTCAATTTTTTGCGAACCAATGCTAAAAATATCTTGTCCTTTAAGTTCTATACCAGCTATATAACCTCCCGAAATTTTGACAAACTTTTTTTCCACCTTAATATAAGGAACTAAATTTTGAGTATTTGCATTAGTTTTTGTAGATTTGGAATACGTTTTTGGTCTAGAATGGAAGAGAATAAAATATCACAAAATTTTATAACCTTTTAAATTTCAATGTTTGTAATGTTTTATAAGGGGTGTTCCAGTTATTGTAAAAATAGTAAATGTTAAAAGCATTTTTCATAAAACGGATACTTTTTCACCAATAGAAAAACCAATACTTGCTGCAAGAAAAAATAAACCTAGTAGAATTGGCAAATCTAAGAGTGTTATTCGCTTAAAAATATAAATTTGTACATTTTTAATTCGTTTATTTTGCAGTTTCATATTGATTTTTATTCTCCTTTAATTTCATAAAATTACTAAATTAGTACTTTTATTTATTTTTTATACATTTTCAATTTTTGGTTCTTCAGTTGTAATGAGCTCTTTGCTACTTTTTGTTCGTTTTGGCTTTATTTCTATAGGTTTTTCACTTTTTTCATCTTCTATTTTTGTTGCTTTTTTAGTTTTTTTAGGTTTCACAGTTTTGCTTTCATTTGATTCGGTAGGTTTTTCATTGGATGTTGTAGATTTTTTAGTTGTTCTTGGTTTTTTTATTGTTGATTTTTCTAGTTTTTCTTCAGATTTTTTGGTTTTTTTAGGTTTTTCTTCTGTTAAGTCTAATTTTTCTTCTTCAGATTTTGAAGATTTTTTGGTTGTTCTTGGTTTTGTAGGTTTTGATTCTTTTTGAACACCTATAGTTTCTTCATTAAATGAAGTATCTTTTTTAGAATCTATTTTGTTTTTATCTTCTGTTGATTCAAATTTTTCTTCATCAAATTTTGAATCTTTTTTAATTGTTTTAGGATTTGAATTATCTAGTTTGTTTTTAGAATCTATAAAATCTTGATTTTCTGATTTTATTTCTGTTTGAGTAATTGAATTTTCAATTATTGGTTTGGATGGTTGCTCCAAAGATTCCGAATTAGATTCTTGCAAGTTGTTTGTCATTAACTGTTCTTGTGAAATTGGTTTAGTTGGTTGTGAAGCATCTAAATTATTTTTAGACTCAGGAATTACAACTGGCAAGCTAATGTCTTTAGATTTATAGCTAGTTTGAGTATTTTTTATTGGTTTGGAACTAACATTTGAAAACATATTTGATCATTTGGAACCTATTTTTGTTCACCATGATTTTTTTTCTTTTTGAGGAGTTTCTTTTTTAGATTGTTGGCGAATAACCGATGGATACATTGCTTTATCCTTTTTTCGCATTTTGCCAACAACTAAAGAACCTAGTGCTGCTGCTCCAAAGCTAAATAAACCATTTTTTAAACTATCAAACCAATTTTGATTTTTACTTTCGTTTTCTGAAGCATCTAATGGTCTTCCAAACCTATTTATAGGAGATTTTATATTTTGAATTGAACTTAAATTGCTCGTTCCTTTAGAATTTGGTTTTAATCTTTGACTATTAATTTTAGAAAGTCCATAAGAAACCGCTCCCAAAGCTGCTCCTCCAACTTTTAGTGTAGAACTTGCAAGTCTTTGCTGATTGGAAATCATTCCACCTTGCTTGAAATGAGCGGCAACTTGTTGGGTAAAGGTTGAAATAGCCAGTCCTCCACCTGCAATAAATGCAAGTTTAATAAAAAATTTATAAATAAAAGAATTATTACCAGCTCCTAAAAGATTTAAAGACTCAACCGTGACAAAAGTTGCCGAAACTCACATTAAAAATATATTGAAACTCATTTGATAAATGATGATAACAGCTATTTGACCCGTAAAACTACGCACCCATTTTTTTAGACTTCTTCCATCATCTAAAATACTATTAGTAGCTCACGCTGGCATTGTTATAAAATTCATAAACAATTGTGCCGAAGAAATAAACCATGAAATAAAACTAATTCCTAAAGTATAAGAGATTAAAATTGCCCCAACAGAAAGGGTAATTATCATCAAAATACCTTCTCCATTGTTAAATTTATTAAATTCATCAATAGATAAAACGTGATAGTCTTGAGCAATTTGGCTAATTTGACTCTCACCAATTTTGTTAGTGGATGATTTCACTAGCAAGTATACCAAACCTTGTCCACCTTGAATATATTGATTTAAAAGCAACATAAAAGCTTGTAAAACAGCAAATAAAACAAAGATTAAAATAGGAAATAAAAAACTAAAAGATAAACTAACAACAAGACCTTTTGTCATCTGACTTATTTCTATACTTGAGTTTTGGTGTCGTAAAGTTAAAAACTTTACAAATCTAATCACCATGAAAATAAAGCCAATTGCAACTGAAGCAATTAAAAAAACTCAAAACCCTGTCGGAAGTTTCTCAAAACTAAATTGGTCATGGCCAAAAATGGCCCTGACAATAATTTGGATGCCTAACTGTTGAAAAACAAAGTTAAAAAATCCAATTATTGATAGCGGAATATAAACAAAAATATATCAACCTAAAGTGAAAAATGGATAAGAAATTGCTTGATAAAGTGAATCAAATATTCATCCAAACATTCATTAACCTGTTTGCCCAACTGTAGCACTTGCAGCAATACTAATAATTAATGTAGATAATCCTAAAACAACTAAAATAATTACAAATCCTATCGATGACCAAATAAGTGCTTTTTTTCATTTTTCACGTCTTTCAACATCATGTGAAATTGAAAGCATAGTTGCAAAAAAGATAACTGAAATCACGAGAATCCCAGCAACAATTGGCATTCCAATTGTTGTTAAATATTTAATTCAACTTTGCAATTGATCTGATAGTTGATTCAAGCCTTGTCCACCAGTTGGAACGCTAACTTGTTTACTTTGAAATAATGATGCTATTATATTAGGCATTTTGTTCCTTCTTTGATGTTTGTAAATCTCGAATTTCTGTAATTCAATTGGCACCTTGATCTATCAACTCCTTATTTCCAAGTGTTGAATCTTCATTTTCAGGATTCAAAAAACAATAAATTTCTTTACCCATATTTAAAAAGTTAGTTATTAAGTTTTGTAAACCGCTTTTTTTCTTAATAGAGTAAACAACCAAAATTGGTGAAAGTCCAGCTACTAAACGATTACGATCAATTAATCTTTTCTTTGAAAGATTTACATTTGGTGGGTACTCTGAAATAATTAAACAATTAGATTTGTCAACAAATTCTTCTGCCATTCAAGGATTTACAACCCCATTTGCAGAAATAACAATCACAGGGGACTCGTTGAGATTGTAATATTCAATAACCTTTTGTTCAACACCTTTATATCCATTAACAACTAAAGTGTGTCTTTTTATTACTGCATCTAGTGATTTACTAAAAAAACCTTGTACTTCACTATTATATTCTTCTCCTGTTAGTGTAATTTTTGGAGATAAGCTAGTCAAAATATCTAAATTACCTTTGTAAAAAATTACAAAAGGTGGTTGATTTAAATATTCAAATTGAGTTGGATATTTACTACTTAAGATAGTAATATATTCAACATTAGATTCTTCTAATACTTTTAATGTCTGATCAATATCTTCTTGTTCTACCTCCTCATGTTCTTCTAATGCTTTTTTAATTTTGCTAAAATCACCTTTGTATTTAACAGCAAAATAAACTAAAATAGATTTCATATTTACGCTCCTTGCATTATAATTTGTTAAAAAAAGGAGAAAATGAGCTAAAAGTGAAAAAAAAGTAAACTTTTCAACTATTTTTATTACTTTTATTTAAAAAATGCGACAAGGCAAGAAATATTTACGTTCTATATTAGTTAAAAAAAATAAATCCATTGTTTTTTATCAAAAAATGTGGTTTTGAATTATTTTCATAATTCTTAAACCAGTTTTTCTTTCAATTAAAATTAAGCAACCCTTCCAAAAAAAACCACAAAACATAACTAATACTGACTTAAAAGAAGTTGTTAAGGGAGCTCTTGTTAAAACTACTCACAAAAATTTTGGTGTCATCACTATTTCCTATGCTTTTTATATTTTGACTTCCTTTATTCCCATATTATCTTTAATAATTGTGATTTTATTTTTTGCAAGTAAATTAGTTCAGGATGTAGAAATCAATGGACAAAAAATTCATTTTTATAACTTTATTATTGATGAAATTCTCAACAAATTCATACCAGGTATCAAGCAATCTATTAATTTTTTAAATTCTTTAAGTGTAAATAACCAAGTTTGAAAATCTGTTGCTTTTCTTTTACTTCTTTTGTCTTCTTTTTTAATTGGTTTAAATGGATATGGTAAATTTATTAAATATTATTCATTAAGTTATGATCACAATGAGCCAATTGCTTTGTGAATTTTAAAAGTTAAAAGTTTTTTTACTATCATAGGGATTGTTATATCTTCTAGCATTGTTATTTATTTAGCTAGTTTACCAATTTTTTATATAAAATATTTTTCTTTGCAAATTCATCAAGAATGACTTTACAATGTTCTATTTTATGTAATTTGTTTCTTTTTTTTATTGGCTTACTTTTTTATTGGCACAACTTTTTTGTTTAAATTCCTACCAGGTTTTAGATTAAAAAGAAAATGAAACACACCTGGTGTTTGAATTATGACCATTGCAAGTACACAATTTACATTTTTATTTAGTTTGTTAGTTTTAAATGGTTATATCAATTATGATAAATTTGGTTCTGTTTCAACATTTTTATATCTATCAACTTTTTCTCTTTATATTTCTCAATTCTATCATTTTGCAATTGCTGCAAATTATGCTTATACTCAAAAATTTTATAGAAAAACATTTAAAGGTAAGTGATACTCAAAAATTAGTAAAAGTTATGAAAATACTCTATATTAATTTTCAAATAAAAAAATCAATACTAGAAAAAGTAATTAGATTTTTTATTTAATTGTTTTTTCTATAAAAACATAGGTAAAACAACTATTGAATTAATCCAAAAAGGCCAATCACAACACCAGCTAAACTTGGAGCCACAACAGGTAATCATCCATAACTTGAAAAAGAAGCACCTATAAATTCTTTTGTTCTTTTTTTCATAAGCAATTTTTCCATTGCAAAATAAATAATTCTAGGTCCTAAATCACGAGCAGGATTGATTGCATAACCAGTTGATGATCCTAGTGACATCCCGATTGACATTACTAAAAATGTCACTGGTAAAGGCCCTAAATTGGCAAGTGTTATATTTTGATTTTTCGAAAGTGCAAGGATTACTGAAAGCAAAACAGCTGTTCCAACAAATTCATATGAAAAGTTGAAAATTGTTGTTTTCCCTTTATTTTCATAGGCAGGTGAAGTACAATGAGCTGAACGAACAGTTACTAAATCAGTTTCATCAATGTGTTTTCAATTAATAAAGTTAAGAATAATTTGGCCTGCCATCGCTCCTAAAATTTGCATTGGAATGTAAGCTAAAATTTTGGCATCTTTATTTGAAATTGCAGCATAAATAGATACTGCTGGATTTAGATGTCCAGAACCACCTAAAGCTTGACTAATAATCACACCAACTAAAACACCAAAGCCTCAACCCATTGCAACAACAACTCATTTTCCAGGTTGATTTGCAAACATTTTTGTGCCAGAAACACTATAAACAACACCATTACCAAGTAAAATTAAAAATAGTGTTCCTAAAAATTCTGATAATAATTGTGAATCAAAAAGTTCCATAATTTTCCTTTTATTCTATATCTTTAGTTCAATTTAAGGTTTTTTTAACAGCTGTATTTCAACCTTTTAATAAACGATCGATAGTTGGTTCATCAAATTCAGGTTCAAAAATTCTATCTGGTTTTACCATTTGTTTAATTTGATCAATAGATGACCAAAATCCAACAGCTAAACCTGCAAGATAAGAAACACCTAGTGCTGTAGTTTCAATGTTAGCTGGTCTTTCAACTTTTAAATTTGAAATTGAAGATTGAAATTGCATCAAATAATTTGAATTAGAAGCACCACCATCAACTTTAAGCAAAATAATAGGTTTTTGAAGATCTTTTTCCATTGCTTTAATTAGATCATTTGATTGATAAGCTATTGAATCTAGTGTTGCTTTAATGATATGTTCACGCTTTGTTCCTCGTTCTAAACCAAAAATAGCTCCTCTAGAATATGAATCTCAATATGGTGCTCCTAACCCCGTAAAAGAAGGCACTACATAAACTCTTTGATCATCTTGAACAAGTGAAGTGAAAAAATCAGATTCAGCTGAATTATATAAAATTCGAAGTGAATCCCGAAGTCACTGAATTGCAGCTCCAGCTATAAAAACTGAGCCTTCAAGCGCATAAATGGTTGGTTGATTTTCAAGTTTTCAAGCTATTGTAGTCAATAATTTATTGCTACTTTTTATAGCAGTGGTACCTGTATTGACTAAAGTAAAACAACCTGTTCCATAAGTATTTTTAACCATACCTACTTCTGTACAAAGTTGTCCAAAAAGCGCAGATTGTTGGTCTCCGGCAATTCCTGTAATTGGCACTAAATCTTTGTCCTTATTAGACCAATGATGCGACTCTACGAATCCAAAGTGAGTTGATGAATCTTTAACTTCAGGCAATATTTCTCTAGGAATTTCAAGCAAATCAAGAATTTCTTGATCTCACTCTAATGTATGAATATTAAACAAAAGTGTTCTAGAAGCATTTGAAACATCTGTTGCATGAACCTTACCATCTGTGAGTTTTCACATTAATCAAGTATCGATGGTACCAGCGAGCAATTTACCGTCTTTAAGTTTAGTTTTAGCTTCTTCAATATTTTGCAAGATTCAACGAATTTTAGTTCCACTAAAATAAGGATTAATTATTAATCCTGTTTTTTCACTAAATTTATCAGCCAGTCCTTTAGCAACAAGTTCATCACAATAATCACTTGTTCTTCGATCTTGCCAAACAATTGCATTATAAACTGGTAATCCGGTTTCTTTATCTCACAAAACTATAGTTTCACGTTGATTTGTGATTCCAAGTGCAGCAATTTCTTTTGAACTAATTTTTGCTTTATTTGTTGCACTTTGCATTGTTGAGACTTGTGTGTTTCAAATTTCAAGAGGATCATGCTCTACTCAACCTGATTTTGGAAAATATTGAGTAAATTCAGTTTGTGATATAGCTCTAATTTGACCTTGGTGGTCAACAACTAATGTTCGACATGAAGTTGTGCCTGAATCTAAAGTTACAATAAATTTATTGTTCATATCCAAATCCTTTATTAAATGTTTTGATTTAAAAACTTAATTTAAGGGTAATAGTGTATAATTTTACACTAATATGAAGAAAAAAAAATGAGTTGTTACATCAGTGTTAACTATACCTATTATTGCAATGATTTCTTGTGAAACTCCCAATGAAATTCAAAAAGATTTAGATCCTGAATTACCACAATTGCCTCAATTAGTTCTTAGACCTGAAGAACCTAGCAAACCTGAGAAACCAAAATCAACAACTCCAAAAGAATCTTTACCCACAACACCTCCTGCAACTCTAAAACCTGAAGAACCGAAAAAAATAGATCCTATTAAAACACAACCTTCTAATGATAAACCTATTTTAGATGAATCTAAAAAACCTAAAGATCCAAATGATTCTTTAAACAAACAAGACTCAAACCCTAAATCAACAATACCTTCTGATAAGCCAGAAGAACCAAAAATTGAAAGAAATTTTCCAAATCAACCAAACAATAAAGCAAATTCTGGAGAAACAAGCCTTCCACAAAAAAAAGATTCAGGACAAGAAAATCAAGAATCTAGAGAAAAATTAAAAAAAGTTTTAGAATCTATTCCGACTGGTTTGGTTATTGCAAAGGATAAAGTTAATCAATTTGTAAATCCAAATTCTATTTTATATAAATTTCAACATGACTATTCTTCAACATTTAGTTATCAAACATTTGTAGAACCTTTATCTATAGATGACAATGAATATAAAATTAATTTTGATTTTTCAAAATCTACAAGCACAAGTTCTGAAATTCAAAATGTTGAACTAAAATTAACAGATTTAAAAACTAACTATTCAGAGAAAAAAAATGTAAATTTATTACTAACCAAAAATAGTGGTGAATCTAATTTCATTATAAAAAAGAAAGAATTGCCAACATCTTTTAAGCAAGTATTCCCCTCTTTTTTAGCATTTGCTTTGTTAAATAGCAATAAAACGATTGATGATTCCATTTTTTCAAACCCTGAAGAAGTAATTGAAGGTTTAGGGTTTGGTGTCGGTTTGATTGACTCATTATTGGAAATAGAAAATAAAAACAACCATCATTACACAATACAACCTATTAAAGCAATTGCAAATGATGATCAAGGTACTTTGACATTGACTGTTGAAGCAAAAAACAGAGATGAACACTACCAAGGAACTTTAGAAGATTCAAAAGAACACACATTTGTATTTGAAAATTTAGCTAAAAATAGTGATGATTTAGTTGAATTTACTATCGATAATATAAGACTTACAAGTGAAGCCAAAAGTGACCAAACAATTAAATCTCAAATAAATAGAAACTCTAATCAACCAACATTTGCATTACAAAGTAAATTAAAAAAATTAGTAAAAAAATATTTGCAAGTTCACATCAAATCTAATCAAAATATTACAAATTATAAAAAGGCTTTGTTTGATGTTCAAAAACATCTCAAAGATTCCAATCACATATTATTTCCACAAATTATCTTTTCTAACTCATTTAATAATGGGCAAAATAATGATGGAATCAAATTTAAATGAGATGGTAATAAAAAAATTACTTATACTTGAAATTTAGATTATCAGTATTTAGATTATAATCAACCTATAACTGAAAATAGTGGAATATTTCCAGAATCACAACATCACACCAAAATACTCACTGGCACAATTGATTTTAACTAAAATTATTTTTTATGAAACTCAAACTATTATTTGCCATTCCTTCTTCTTTATTATTCATTAGTTGTGCTCAAAATGATCCCAAAATTGAAAATAAAAAACCTTTTCAACTTGATTTGAATAAAATAAAATCTTTAACCTTACAAGATTATGCAAACTCCATTCCCAATAATTTAAATTTGCCTTATTATTTAAATAACAAACCATTAAAAGATGTTTTAAAAACTTTTAAAGAAATTTTAATTTTTAATCAACCACTAAATTTCATTGAATTTCCTTATAATCTATCCTCTAATTTTGTTTTAAACTTTGATTTTAAAAAAGCAGTTATAGAAAATAATAAAATTCAAAATGTAATTTTGAATATTTTTGATAATAAAAATAGAAAGTCAAAAATATCCAAAATAGTGAGTTTAAAATATAACACTACTAATGACTTTGGCATAAAACCCAAAAAACTAAATAACAACTTTCTATCTTTATATCCTACTTTTATTGCATTTAATTTAAAAGATTTAAATGTTAAAGATTTTTTTGAAGTTCCAAACTACAAGGAAAATAAAGACATTAGCTTTCAAATTACCAATTCATTTGCAGATGATTATAGCGGAACACTTAAACTAGAAATTCAAATTTTAAATAAAAATAAAATTTTAGATTCTAAACAATTTTTATTTTCTGGTTTTCAAAAAATTAGTGAACAAATCCCTTTTGAAGTCGAAATTAACACTAAAAAATTATTAACAGAAATTCCTTTAACCAATTTAACAAATATTAATAAATACTATAAAGATAAAATTTTTAATTTTATAAAAAATAACTTAATTTTTAAATCTAAAAATACTAATTGAGCTACAAAAATAAAGGATTCAGAAATTTTAGTGTCAAATTTATTATCTAAAAATCAAAATTATTTTTTGTTAAATAATTTAGTGTTTTTAGATTTAAAAAATTTAAATAATGAATTATTTTTTGATGCAAAAATAATTGGTAATCAATTGGAAATTACTTACAATATTTTTTATGCTTTTGCCAATCCATATGCAAGTTTTAAAAATATATTAAATTCATCTTTTGTTGGAATATACAACAATTTTGAAATTAAAAAAACAATTCCACTTAAAAATAATTAAAAAGCAATATAAATTTGCTAAAATAATATATTAAGTAAACAGGGGTGCCTTTAACTAGGCTGAGAAATACTCTTAAAAGTTGAACTAGTTAGTACTAGCGTAACGAGTTTATTTTTTATATATTCCTTTGTTTACATACATCAACACTCTAAGGATTGTATGAAAACAAAATTTTATTTAAATATTAAAAAACGAATACATAAGTTTTTAATTTGTGGTGGATTTTTGTCTTTTTTAACTTTAGTTAGTTGTTCAACTAATAGCACATCTGACTCATTTGCTTGGGATACAAAAGTAAATATCGGAGCAGATTCTTCTTGAACACGTTCTAAAGACCCTTCAGACAAGAGAATTTCTACTTTTTTATCTAATCTTTCGAATGAATTTAATAAACTAAAAAATCAAAATCCACAAACTAAAAATTTAGCAGATGTAACTTTTGAATTTCAAGATATTAGTGATAGTAGAACTGCAATCACACAATTATTGGCTGCAGATAATTCTAAGCGATCTATTGATTTTGCTTTTGCAGATGCAACATCAACAATTGAAATTGATAAACAAAATCGATTACAAAATGCTTTACAAACTACAACTTGAGCCTTTGCAAATGATTTGGAACCAAAAAGTTACTCAGATGGTTCTAGCAATGATTATTTAGTAAAACAAGCACAAGAGTTATCTAATTTATTTAATCAAACACCTTTTAATCAATGACAAAATACAAAAAACGGACCACAAAAATGAGATGGTGTTGCTTATAGATTTTTGTATGACAAAAATAAAACGCAAGTTCCTTTTTATAGAGGTATGATTATGATTGCAGGTGATTCAAAAACTTTAAAAGCAATTAAAAAATATTGGAATAATCGCGATTTTGAACAATGAGTAAAATTCGGAATTATTCATGGAAAAGAATCTTCTGGCGGAAGATGAAAATTAGAAGCTAACTTAATTCAGCAACATTTTGCTAATTATTTCAAGAACAAACAAAAAACTCTCAGTGAAGAAAAAATAAAAAAACCACAATACTTTTTACAAGAATCGCCCCAATCTATATCAATAGGACAAGATCAAAAATTTAAAATTGCTTTTGATGATGAAGCAAGTTTTGCTTGAACACCAAATGAAGGAGATGACTCTCGTTTTACACCTAAAAATCCTAATGAAAAAATTGAAATTTTAACATTGACAAACCCACTACCATATGATATAGGTAGTTTTCGTGGTGATTTTAATAAACTTCAAAGAGATTTAATATCTCAAGCTTTAATTAATTTGTCTTTGAATAATAAAGACACTTTTGGTGAAAGTATTGGATATAATGGTTATCAAAAAATTTCTGATTCATCTATATTTCGTAATATGTTTAAAAATTCACTGGAGGAAAATTAATGAATTTTATAGAGTTTAATAATTTGACCATTGGGTATTCTGGGTCTGAAAAAATTGTGTTAAATAATATAAATTTTTCTGTTTCCAATTCTAAACCAATTTTTGTTGTTGGTGGAAGTGGTCAAGGAAAAACATCCTTTTTTTTGTCTATTTTACAAAATATGGATGTTAAAAATGGACATATTATTTTCAATAAGCAAAACATTACTAACCTGGATAGTAAAAAAAAGAAAATATTTACAAAAAAAATAGGTTTTTTATCACAATTTGGAAATTCTATTGAATTTCAAAATGTTTATACCAATGTTGTTAAACATTTACCAAAGTTTAAAAATTGATTTTATAGTTTATTTAACATTGCTACTCAAAACCAAAAACAACAAATTTATAGCATTTTAAAACAATTAGGATTAGAACAACAAATTTTTGCCATTTACAAAAATTTGTCTGGTGGACAACAACAAAGAGTTGAAATCGCAAAATTAATGCTTACAAAACCGTCAATTATTTTAGCAGATGAACCAACAAAAGGTTTAGATCAGTTAACTTCACAAAAAATTTTTAATTTAATTTTAACACTGGCAAAACAAAGTGAATCTATAGTTTTTATTGCATCCCATAATGCTGATATTATAAAAAAATATGATGGTTATTTTTTGGTAATTCACAATAAAAAAGCTATTTTATTCAATTCTTTTGATGAAATAAGTCCAGAACTAAAAGAAACATTTTTAATTTAAGATGAATAGTAATTTTTTCAAACTGAATAAAACAAAAAAAATAATTTTATTTTTTATCATTTCTGCAATGATAATTGTATCTTTTTATACAATTTTTTCACCTATTAATGCAAAAGGTTGATTTTTAGTTTCTACAAATATTTCTGATTTTTTTATTTTCAGTAACCACCATCCTAGTTATCCAAATTTTTCACTTTGAAGTTTTAGTTTTAACTTATTGTGGCTTACAATAAAATATACAATTTTGGGAACATTAATAGGTTCTTTTTTTGCTTTTTGAACCTCACTATTTTCATCTGATTTTATAACAAATAAATATAGTAAAAAAATTATTAATTTTTTAATAATATTTTTTAAATCTTTTCCAATTCCGTTTATTTTACTAGCTATTAGTGATATTTTTAGCAAACAACTGGCAGCTGTTTTAATAATTTTTTGATTTACTTGGCTTTGACTTCATAGATATTTTTTATCTTTTTTAAATAGCATTGATTGATACAATTACCACCTTCAAAATCAAATTAGTAAAAACAAATTTGTTAATTTTAAAAATTTAATTTTACCTATAATTAGTAATAAATTTTTAGGTTTATTTTTTTATTCTTTGGAATCCAATATTCGATGAACTACTATAATTTCAGCAGCTGGAGTTATAGGAATAGGAAAATTAATAATCGATGCTCAAGATCCAACAATTGGATGATCTGTGATTGGAATTCCTTTAATAGTTTTAATTTTTTCAATAATTATTTTGGAATTAATTGTAATTGTTTTAAATAAACTAGCTGTTAATAAAAAAAATGTAGATTTAAAGCAAAAAAATAATTTTGTTTTATTTTGAAAATTAAATTATGATAAATTTGCTAAATTATTTATATTAATAATAATATTAATGATTGCAATTTGATCAATTATTGATATTCCAATTTGAAGTGTAAATACTTCAAAAATCAAGTTTTTTTTAAAAAATATTTTTAACATTAATTGGTCTTTGTTTAGCCAAAATCCTGATCAAAATCCTATCTTTATGGTTTGATCACTAATTGCACAAATGATAGTTGCATTAATTATTTTGTTTGTTTTTACTATCTTGAATGTTTTGTTATCAAATGAAAAATTAAATAAACCTTATCAATGGATTCCTGGCAAAATTATTTTAATAATTTTCCGAATAATTCCATCAACAATATTCTTTTTTATGTTACTTCCTTTATCTTATATACCTCCTTTGTTATTGACAGCAATTCTTATTGGTTTGAAAGATTCTTTAGAATTAACTAAAAAAATTAATGAAACATTAAATTCAATTGATTGAAAAAAATATCAATTACTAAAATTACAGGGTTGATCTAAATTTAAAATAATTAAAGACTTTGTTTTCCCATCA
Organism: Mesomycoplasma bovoculi M165/69; assembly: GCF_000524555.1. Classification (NCBI taxonomy): domain Bacteria; kingdom Bacillati; phylum Mycoplasmatota; order Mycoplasmoidales; family Metamycoplasmataceae; genus Mesomycoplasma; species Mesomycoplasma bovoculi. The sequence goes on from NZ_CP007154.1 coordinate 676,313, forward strand.
ATTTGACCTGAATATAAAAATTATCTATTCGTTTATTCTACAAATATTCTTCACAGTTTAATTTTATTTGGTTATTTTAGCGGTTCACAATTAGGACAAAAAATTAGTGTGTCATCATCTAATTTTTTAACTAATTCTGTCAATAATTTTTTTACTTATGCTTGAGTTGGTTGGTTTGTAATTTTTACACTAGAAATTTTGGTGCTAACTAGCCAAGATAAATGATGAAAATTTTTAAAAATCAAATTTAAAAATAGTTTTATAATTTAATTATGGCAATCGCAATTATCGCAGAATATAACCCATTTCATAATGGTCATATTTATCAATTAAATTATGTAAAACAACATTTCCCAAATGATGAAATTATCATCATTTTAACTGGAAACTATACACAAAGAGGAGAAATAGCAGTTGCTAATTTTGAAACTCGCAAAGAATTTGCATTAAAATATGGAGCCTCTAAAGTTATTGAACTTCCTTTTCAATTTGCAACACAAGCTGCTCATATTTTTGCAGAAGGTGCAATTAAATTGATTTATGAAAATAAAATAAATAAACTGATTTTTGGTTCAGAATCTGATAATATTGATAACTTATATTTTTTAGCAAATTTAATAAAGGACAATGAAGATAATTATAATAAGTTACTTAAAGGTTTTTTGAAACAAGGTTTTTCATTTCCAAACGCTGCCGCTAGTGCTTTAGAATCTTTATCAGGACAAAAAATAACCTTGCCTAACGATATTTTAGGTTTTGAATATGTGAAGCAAATTGTTTTTCACAATTATCCCATTCAAGCTTTTTGTTTAAAAAGAACTGTTGATTTTCATAGTGAAAATACAACTGAGAATTTTGCTTCTGCCTCATTGTTGCGCAAAATGATAACTGACGGGCAAGATATTAGTGAATTTTCTCCTATGAAATTTAATAAAAAACCTTTTGAATTACAGGACTTATATCCTGTTTTTCAAAAGGTTGTAAATGAAACACCGGCCGAAAAATTAAAACAAATCAAGATGATTTCAGAAGGTATGGAAAACCTTTTCAAAAAGCATATTGATGCTAAGTCTTTGGCTGAATTTATTAATCGAACTAATTCAAAAAGATATACAACTAGTCGAATTAAACGTGCAGTTTTATATGTAACATTAGAAGTTTATGATTTTGAGAGTGAAGATTTTAAAATCCGTCAACAGAAATACCTTGAAAGAAAACAATAATTCCATAAATTGTTAAACCAACAAAGGCTAAACCAACAAGCACAACTAATGCCATAAGGAAATATTGAACAAAAAGTCCTAATTTTGTATTATTTTTTTTGCTAAAAAATCTAGTCAAACTCATATTATCCCTTAACTGTTGAACCTTGTCTTGAAATAGCATTTAAAATACGACGACGGAAACCAAAGTAAATAATAAACATAGGTAGAATTGCTAAAATAGCACCAGCCATTCTAACATTTTTGAAAAATCCTAATTGCTCATCACCTGCATCATCAGTTCCAACATCTAATAACCAAACATTAAGAACTTGAATATCTTTATTACCAGTTAGAATAAGTAGTGGTCATAAAGTTGAGTTTCAAGCTGCAAACGCTGTTAAAATCCCAACAGTTCAAATTGTTGGAGTAACCATTGGAATAGCCACTTTAAAAAACATACGTACTTGTGAACACCCATCCATCATTGCAGCTTCTTTGATTCGATCAGGAATTGCTTCAAAAGCATTTCTGAACATAAATCCTGAAAAAACTGAAGCAACAAATGGCGCAGTTAGTGCTAAAAATGATTGTGGTCCTGTTGTTCATTGCAAGAGCACCATTACTCTATATTGTCCAAGTAGTAACGCTGTTTCAGGTAAAACTAAAATTGATAGAAAAATTACTCATGAAAGTTTTTTAAATCTTCATTTTTTAAGTGAAAATGCATAACCAAAAGTCATTGAAAAGAAGACTTTTGAAATCACAGACACCAATGTGATTAATGCTGTTCATCCAAGAGCATTTAAATATCCTTGTTTTAGGGCTCTAGAAAAATTATTGAAATTAAAATGATCTGGCCAGTAAACTGGAACTCTAGTGTCTGTAATTTGCTGGTCAGAAGCAAAAGCATAGACTATCATAAAATAAAAAGGAAAAATAATAAATAATCCAAAAATAAATAGGACAATAAATTTAATAATTAAACTAGATAGTGTCCCTCATCAACTCACATCTCGAACTTGTGAGGTCATTGATTCAACAATTCGCTTAGCACGTTGATTACTAATGAATTGTTGAAGTTTTAATTTTACGGTAAACATTTCTTTCTCCAATTTTGTTTGCAATTTGAATAACTAAATTCAATCCTTGTTTAACAGTTACAGATAAAGCAACTCCGAAAATAAATAAAAATAGAGTTGCAGCACCTGCTAGGCCAAACTGACTGGATTGCACAAATGAATAAATATATAACAATAAAGTATTACCACCATTTGCAAAAGCATCTCCTGGATTTCTAAAAATACCAATAGGAAAGACTTTGATTCCAGCAATAATTCCAATAGTAATTAAAAAATTAATTGTTCTTGAAACAGAAGGTAAAGTTATTTTAAAAAATTGTTTCAATGGTGAAGCACCATCAATTGAAGCGGCTTTGTAAAGTGTAGGATTAACTGAGACCATCGCAGTAGTTAAAATTAAAATTTCAAAAGCTAAATTACGTCAAACTCCAGAAGTCAAAATAACAAATAAAGCTTTAAAACTATTGCGATCAGCACTTTCTAATCAACGAGTTTCTGAACCAGTAATTGAATTAATAAATCCTGAACGTGATGAGTCAAAAATAAAAGCAAAAGCAATTGAAACTGCAATTCCTGATGTCACATATGGCAAGAAAAACACTGTCTGTCAAAAACCACGTGCATATTTACGATGCAATGATGCAAGTGTTGAAGCAACAATCAAACTTATCATTAAAGTAATTGGTAAAGCTACAACTGAGTAAATTACAGAGTTTCTAATTGCAACAACAAAATTTGAGTCATTTCAAATATCAGTAAAATTAGCAAAACCAAAACTAACATCTGATGCTTTATTTGGGTTGTTTGCAACAGTAACTGATTTACTTAAAGAATAAATAAAAGGTAGAAAAGTAAAGAGAAAAATAACCAAAATGGAAGGCAACAAAAGTAAAAATGGCTTTCAAAATGGGCTAGATTTATCTAAAACTCCGAGTTCAGCTCATTGTTTACGAACACGGTGCTTGTAAATTATATTATTTAAAAAATTTAGGAAAACCATTCTACACGCTCTCTAGTGTCAATGTCAAAAAAGTGAACTTTTTCAGGGCGGAAATAGAAATTAACTTTTTCGCCAATTTCATAAAATTGTTTTTCTTTTAAAAATGTAGTAATTTGGCCAAGTTCTTCAACTTCAACTTTAGCTAAAATATCTTTCCCAAGATGCTCTAAAGTTGTAATTGTGCCCACAAAGTTACCACTTCCCATTTCGCGAATATGTTCTGCTCTAATTCCAACACGAATTTTATTTTTGTCATAATTTTTAAAGTTTTCAATAATTACTTTACCTTTAACACTAATTTGATTAGTTTCTAAATTGTAATCAGCATCGAAAATATTCATTTCAGGCATTCCTAAAAAACTAGCAACAAACTCATTTTTTGGAGTGTTGTAAAGTTCCATTGGAGTTCCAATTTGTTGTACATAACCTGTTGACATACAAATGATTCGGTCTGAAATTGACATTGCCTCTTCTTGATCATGGGTAACAAAAACTGTAGTAATTCCAATTTCAGTTTGAATTTTTCGAATTCATTGACGAGTTTGAATTCTTAATTTAGCATCTAGGTTTGACAATGGTTCATCCATTAATAAAATATCTGGATGACGAACAATTCCACGAGCAATAGCAACACGTTGTTGTTGCCCACCAGAAAGCTTGGTTGGTTTTTTAGCTAAATTTTTAGTAATTTCAACTTTTTCAGCTGTTCTTAAAACTTCGCGATTAATTGCTTCACGAACTGTAATATTATCTGCTTTGAAAGTTTCATACTCTTTTAACTCTTCATCACTTAATTTGCTCAAATCAAGGGAATATTTATTAACAAGATCTTTTTCAAAGTTAATAAAAATTGAAAAGGTTTTTTTCTTGAATTCACTAATTTGTTTTTTTAGTTTTGTCAATTCAGCTTTAGTGCGAACAATTTTTGTCGCACCCACTTCATAATCTTGACTTAGTTCAACAGGAACGTTGCTATTAATAGCTTTTTTCTCGGCTTTTAATTGTGCTTTGAGCAATTTATATTCTTCTCGAGTTTTAATATTAATTTTTTTAACATCTTCTTCATATTTAGTACGAGCATCAAGAAAATTATTTAAGTTTGTTTGATAATTTTTATTATCTAAAGTTTGTTTTTCTATTAGTTCTTTGTTTTTCTTTGATAAAGAAAAAACAATTTTATTAAACAATCTTCTTGCAAATGAAGGAACTAATTTTTGAATTTTTAAAAGATTAAAAGTTAAATTTTTAATTTCAGCATGTTTGTGAGCTTTAACCAAAACTAAATCAGTTTTTAATTGATTTAGTTTTGCATATATAGCACTTTTGCTTGCATTATATTGCATTTCAAGTTGTTTATAAACATCTAAATAATTGTATAAATGAGATTTATATTCCTTGATAGCTTCTTCAGGTGCTCCATTTTTGGCAAACACAACTGAGTTTGCATTAACACGTGCTAAAAGGGATTTTTCAAACACTTTTTGCTTTCATTTTGGATCATTTGTTAATGGAAATGCTATATTATCATACACATTTAGGTGTGGATAAAGTGCATAGTTTTGAAACACAAGTCCAAGTTTTCTTTGTTGTGGAGTGTATTTTGTAACTTCTTGTCCATTGAATAAAATACGTCCTGAAGTTGGTGTTAAAAGTCCAGCAATAGCATTTAAAATGGTGGTTTTACCAGATCCTGAAGGTCCTAACAAAGTAACTAACTCACCTTTGTAAACAGTGATATTTGCAGTGTCAACTGCTAGTGTTTCACCAAAGTCAATTGTAAGATCTTTGATTTCAATGGCTGGGATTTTAGATTTTAATTGGAAACGTTGATCAGCAGCAATTTTTAAATTTTTAATTTCATTTAAAAATTGCTGATCTTGTTGGGTTTTATCTTGATTTTTTAGATTCATTTTATTGTTCTTCTTTTTCATGTTGATTTAAAGCAAATTCATAGTAATCAATAACATTTTCATCTTTGTTATTGTCGAGTTTTAGAAATTGAGAAATTGATGAGCCACCTCTAGTTTGATAAATACTTTCAACAACAGTTGAAATTGATTTGAAATCTAAACCTTTTAGTTCTGCAAACATTCCATATTTTTTGTTAATAGCGTTTTCCAAACTAGCTGATTGTTTAATTGATGTATAAAAATCTACACTTGTATTAATGTTTACATTGGCTAAATCACTAATAATTGGAAGGGCTAAACCTGCTTTAATGATTTCGATGTTGTAATTTTTGTAAAAACCATCATGGCCAAAATAAATATTGCCTACTTTTCTATTATAAGAGCCTTTTGGTGATTCTCCTGAAAAGACAAAGTAGACTGTTGATCCTATAGGGATTAAAAGTTTTGCAAATTCCTTGGCCTGTTCTGCATATTTATATTCTAGGCCAGTTGTTGGTTTTCGTTTACCAGTGTCTTTGTCAACAAAAGTGGTTTCAGCTGTGTCAATAGTTTCAAAACGAACACTAATTGGTTCTGGAAATTGTGGTTCTTTTTCTTTGATGGTTTTATATTTTTGAGTTTTTGCATCAAATTCAAGTTTACCAGTTGTTTGAACTTTAGCAGTATCACCATCAGTTCAACTAACTAGTTTAGCTTCAAACACACTAAAATATTTTAAATTTGGTAATTTATCATTTTTGTACATTTGTTTATCTGCATTGGTTCAAACATAATTTGTGTCAAAAAACTTTTGAACTTCTTTATAATAATTGCTATTTTTATTTTGAATATCTGCAAAAGGATTATCTTGAAAACTTTCAACTTGATAATACTTTTGCGCACTAGCATAATTTAATCCACAAGATGCTAGTGCCACTATTGGTGTTATAGTTGCAGAAACTAAGAGTAATTTTTTTCAAACAAACATGATTATTTCTATTTAAAAATTATTTAAATTTTGGACCCAAGTTTTTTCCTAATTCTTCCAAGAATTGATCAAAATCAACCTTTTCTCCACTTTGTGCTTTACTTAAAACAGCAGACATTGTAGTTCCAAGTCCATCTCTAAATTTAGCAGATGAAGCATCAGCTGTATCATAAATTAATTGATATTTATTATTTGCATTATCAGTTGATAAGAATTTATTAAATTCTGTTCATGTAATACGTTTTCCTGCATTGGAATCGTTTGCAAAAGCTTTATTTTCAAAGGTAGATTTATAAGGAGCAATATATGAAGTTTGTTGCACTCAGTACTCAATTGGAGTTAATTGTTGACCTTGTCCAAATTCCACTTTAGTGTTTAATAATCAATTTAAAAACACACGAACTGCTTCATCTTCTTTTTTATTTGCATGGATTGCAATTAAGTCAGCACCTTGTGAAACAATTGAATTTTTTTGACTATTTGAATCAAATTTTTCTGGACCAGCAAGTGTTTCCATTTCATCTTCATTAAGTTTACTGCTGGTGTTTTGTTGTTCACTACTAATATATGTTTTTAAAAGGAATGGAAGATATTTGAAACTATCTGGAGCATTTAATTTTTCAATAGTTTTAGGATCTATGTCCTTTGGAGCACTAGCTGCTGTAAACAAAAGATAGCTTTTGTCTCCAATTGTTTTAATCATTTCTTCAAGTTGTGTTTTAGTTTCTTCGGCAATTTTTTTACCTTTGCCTGAAGGTCCAGAAATTGTATAACTAGTATATTTTGTACCATTTTTACTTGTTTTTTCTTCTAGTTTTTTAAAAGTAGTGTTTTTATCAATAATTGCTGCATATTTGGCATCTAAACTTGTGGTAGTTTTCTGATTACCAGCGGAATCTGTGTATTTTACTAAAAATTGTGTTTTTCCTTTAGGGAAGAAATTATATTTATAACCTGCTGATGATCCAATAAAGAAAGCTTCTTGGTGGTTTTTTAGATACAATGAGTTGTATTCACCAGCACCTCCTATATAAAGAGATTTGTTGTTAATTCCCTTATCTAAAAGATCATAAGCCGCTTTAAAGGCTTGATAACGTGGAGATGATTTATCATTTCAATAAGACTTGTAATCAACCCTGTCACCTTTTAAAACAGAAATAGCTTTTGATTTGTCTCCATTATTATATCCTGCTACCATTGAAAAAAAACTAGTTGCTGCATTGTCAATTCCAAAAACAGCTTTTGCTCTTGTTAAATCACTTCCTTGAGTAACTGAGTTAGGAAATGATTTAACAACTCTATCAGCAAAATCAACCATTTGTTCATAGTTGTCAAAAATTTGACTATTAAATTGGTATCCAGCTAGTCCACCTTGTGATTCTGGAACAGATGTATACTCTTTTCAAATTTTTGCAACTTCAGCTAAATCAGCTGAGTATTTACTATTTGATGACTTAATTTGTGAAATTTCTGTAAATAATTTATCACCTGAAGCAATGGTTGCAGGAGTAGTATCGTTCATAGCTTTATCAACAATATAAGCTAAAACCATTTTGTCAATAGATAAAATCTGTGAAGATTTTGCAAAAGGTAGTGAATAAATACCTTTAGAGTCAAGCAAAGGAATTTCACTGTTGTAGTTTAAAAAGGCATCAATTCCATCTTCTTTTAATGTGTTATAAAGTTGCTTTTCAGCTTCTGAACCTGATGCTGTTCCACTTTTGAAGTCATGAACAATTGGTAAAGCCATTTCATTACTATTAACAATTGCAAGTAAGGATGGGTAGTTGGTAACAATATTTGGAATTTTGCTTTTATCTTGAGATTTTAAAAAGGTTTGAATATTTTGAGTTGCACCATTATATCCACCTGCAAAAGGTAACAATTCCATTGGTAAAAAACCTGGTAAATTTTTAGCTGTTTGATTTCACTGTTTAACAATTTCAGTTAAAGCTTTGGTTTCATTTCCGCTTGATGAAAAACTATGACCAAAAATAAGTTTGTTGTCATCATTTGTGTCAAAAGCAAATTTGTCACCTATTGTTTTAGTGGAATTATTTGAACCAACTCCACAAGAAACTAAAAGTGATCCAAGTCCGATTGCCGAACCTAATGGTAGTAAAATTTTTGATTTTTTAAGTTTAGATAGATTCATAAAGTCCTTTTAAGTAAATTTAATTATTTTATAATACGATTTGAAGATTTTTTCAATTCTGATAAAAATGTATCAAAATTAATTTTAGAAGTGTCATTATTATTAGATTTTAATTGATTTCCAATTGATCCAAAAGCAGTTTGAACAGCTTTTCTAAATGCTTGAGAAGTTGCATCTCCAGGTTCACTGTAAACTGAATATTCATTATTGTCATTAACTACTGTTTTAAATGTGTTAAATAATAATTCAAACATTGGATTGTGTGGTAATTTATCATTACTTTTATAGTCAGATGTTAAATTACTTTTGGTTGGATTCAAATAATTTGAACGGAAAGCAAAATAGTCATTTGCTGTTCCTGTAAATGTTTGGGTTGCCTTTGATTTGTCTTTATATTCAAAGGTATTTTGTTCAGAAATAAATCATTTTAAGAAATTTTCTGTTGCTTTGTCTTCTTGTGCATTAGCATGCATCGCCATAATTGAAGGCCCTTGTGAAGTAATACTTTTTTTAGTTTCTGTTTCAAAAGTTTTTGTAGGTTCTGGCAACAACATTAGTTCATCTGCATTCATTTTTTCATCAGATTCTTTTTCTTCATATTTTTTGTTATAACTAGTTGTTGACATTAGTGCGAAAGGTAATAAGTGTTTTTTTTGAATGGTTGAAACCTCAAAAAGACTATCATTTTTTGGTGCATTACCTTCATAAATAACAGCATCATCTTTTTGTAAATTTTCAAATAAATCAAAAGCTTGTTTACCATTTTCGTAAGCTGGTGTACCTTTTTTAGTTACCCGATAGTCAAAACTTTTTACATTTGGGCCAAAATCAACGATGTAATTTTTGAAATCACTATTTCCTACTTGGAAACTTGAAATAAATCAGTGACTAGCACTATCATTTACTCCAACTAACCAACGACCTTTGCTTGAAATACCATCATCATTGTTAGAAGATGGGAAAGATTTTTTAATTCTTGATGCTAAATCAAATAAATCTTTGTAGTTTTCAAGTTTAGATTTACTAAATTGATAACCTTCTAGCCCACCATTATTTAAAGGAATTTTTGTATAACTTCCTCAAGTTTTTGCAATGAACTCTTGGTCTGTTTTTTTAAGACCATCAAAAAAAGCTTTATCTTCAGGTTTAATAGTTGCTGAACCGTCTTTTGTTGCTTGATCTACAAAATAAGCAAGTAATGGAATATCAATTCCTAAAGTTTTTCCAGATTTAACAGCTGGAATTAAATAAATACCTTTAGGATCCACTCCGCTAATTAAGTTTCCAGCTTTTAAAAAGTCTGAAACATAAGTATTTTCAATTGTCTTTTTTAAATCAGGATTACTACCTAGATTTAAAAGCATATCATACTTATTTAATGTTGCCGCAAGTCCTGAATAGTTAAATAGCAAGTTAAGACCTTTTTGTGCATTTCTAGCTGAAATGTCTTTTGTAATTTGTGAAGCCATTCCGTCATAGTAACCTGTATAGCCTTCAATTTCTATTGGTAAAAAGTCTTTGTTTTCTTGATCTTTTACTGTTGGAAGGTTATTTCACTTTTTAGCTATATCTAGCATTGCATCATAACGAGCATCATTTTTTCATGGAATACCAAATTTTAGTTTTCCATCTTCTGGTTGATTAAAACCAAAATTTGTAGAACTTTCAGTTTTATCAGTTTTATCTGCTTTACCAATTTTATCTGCGATTGGCCCACAAGAAGCAAGAGCAACAACAGAAGCTAATGGCATTGCTAATAAAGCTGCTTTTAAAGATTTATTTTTAAATTTAAACATTTTTATGAATCCTCTTTTGAATTTGATTAATTTTTTTTAGCTAAGCACAAATGATTTTTAATTTTGTACAAAATTTGTACATATAAAAAATTAATTGTCATAAAGCAAAGCTAAAAAATAACTAAAAACAAAAGTCGATACAGAGAACTTTCTTTTTATTCAATTAAAATGAAAAATTATTAGGGCTTGACGGGCCAAAAAGCAAGGCAATGAAAAATTAATGCTAGTTTGTTTAGTTTTACTAATATCAAAAGTTTTCATTTGATTTATAACCAAACCTTGCAAAAATTTAGTTTTATTGCAATAAAAAACATAAGAAAATTTTTCCTTCTAGAGTAATGAACAAACATTTTTCTTATGTTAAACGTATGCATATTTTTAAAAAACTTAAATTAATGCCATTATTATAGCAAAAATAATTCAAAATAAATATTTTTTTATTTAAAACTAATTTAAATAATTTTGACAAAATAAAAGTTGAGAAAATTAACATATTACTAATCGAAAATTCTCTTTTTTGCAATTTTATAGTATTCTTTATTTTTTTCAATTCCAATAAATTTTCTTCCAAGTAACTTGCAAGCAAGGCCAGTAGAACCACTACCCATAAAAGGATCTAAAATTAAATCATTTTCATTTGTATGCACTTCAATAATAAATTTCATTAGTTTTAATGATTTTTGAGTGCTATGAACAGTTTTTTCTTTGCCAGATACAACTGAAGTTTCCACACTAGCTCTTAAATAAGCCACATTTACAGGTTTGTTAAAAATTCATTTGGAATTTTTTTTGACTGCCCAAATGGCAAATTCAGTATCTTGGACATAACGCCTTTGAACATTTCGAGGCATTGGATTAGTTTTTATTCATTTAATAACATCTTTAACTATAAAGTCATTTTTTTCAAGTTCTTGAATTAAAAAACTCATATATTTGTATGAACAAAAAATGATAAAACTACCATTTTTATTAATTAATTTTGCAAAAGGTTTAATTCAAGATAACAAATCAAAATTATGATCCCAGTCTCCAAAATCAATTCCTTTGCGTTTTGCATTGGTAAGTGTTACAAAACTGTTTTTTTGCGAAATATTATAAGGTGGATCTGTGATTATATGATCAACTTTTACACCTTGATTTATTAACTCTTGCACAATATTTAAAGCATCACTATTGTATAAAATAGCATTCTGTTTTTCTTCAACATTAGATTGAGATAATTGTGAAACTATGGCTTTTCCTATTGCTTTAGCAACTAAAGGTGGAACAGCATTACCAATTTGCCTACAAACACTAGTTTTTGGACCTAAAAATTCAAAAGTGTCAAAAAAAGATTGTATTCTTGCAGCTTCTCTAGGTGTAATTGCTCGATGAAGATATGGATGTGAATTAGTTCCATTGGATGGTGTATCAAATCTAGTATCAATGGTTGGACTAGGTTGGTTTCATTTGAGACGACCCCAAGTAGTTTTAAATTTTTGTTTGCCAATCAAAAATTCTGGCAAACATTCTTTTCCTTTTTCAGGTTTTATAAGTTCTAATTTTTGAAGTGCTGTTTTATTATGTTTAGTGGCTTGATGATTTAATAAAAATAATGCATTTTGTCTCATTATTTTTTGATATTCACTCTTAACATTTAGTAAATAGTTGCTTTTATAATTTCCTTGGCCGGATTCTAAATATGATAAATCAGAAATTGCATCAAAAACTGTAGTTTTACTAGTTATTTTGTTAGGAAAATTAATGTGTTTATTTTTGTGGGCAATTATAAAAGCTCTTTCTCGTAATTGCGGAACACCAAAATTATGAGCATTTAAAATTTGATAATTTAAAACATAACCTAGTTCATTAATTTTTGTCTTAATAGACTCAATAAAAAATCCATCCGAAGCTGTCAATAATGTTTTTACATTTTCAATAATAAAAAGTTCAGGTTGAATTTGCTCAACAATGTTCAAGTATTCTAAAAACAAAAAATTTCTTTCATCTTTTAAACCTAATTTTTTACCTTTATTTGAAAAACCTTGACAAGGCGGACCCCCAATAATCATATTTACACCTAATTTTTTAGATTCTAAAACTAATTCTTTTTTAATTTTAGAATCTGTAATGTTTCCCAAAATTACTTTAGAATGGGGGAAGTTATGTTTAAAAGTTTCTAATGCATTTTTGTCTCAATCAGTGGCAAGAACAGTTTTAAATTCACTATTTTGTTCTAAACCTAGAGAAAATCCACCAGCACCACAAAATAAGTCTAGTATTTTAAATTTCATATCAGAATTTGAGGAATAAATTTTTACTTCCTCAAATTATAATACATTTTTAATTTGTTATAATTAATTAAATTATGACTTGAAAAAATAAAAAATTTTCTGATATTATTAGTGATACAAATTTTACAAATATAAAACTTTTATTTTTTATGTTTTTTAACTTATCTAATATTTCAAAAGATAAATCTTTTTTTGAATTTTCAATTAATTACAAAAAAATAGAAAAAATAAAAGAATATTATGAACAAGAAGATGTTGCATTAATAAATAATGAAAATTTTGAAAATTATTTAGATTTAAAATTTTCTTTTAAAAATTTTACACATAAATTATTAATTGAAAATGATAAACAACTAACTAAGAAAGAATTTTTTGAAGAAATTTATAAAAAAATATTAGTAATAAAATTTAATGATAAAAATTTTGATATTGATTTATTTGAGAAATCTTTTGTTTTGGGTTTGTTTGCATTTAGAGGATCTCCAGATGTCAAACCGAATTATTTTTCTGTGGATGTACTTGTAAAAAATATTGACAAAAATTATATGACAAAATTTACTAATTTGCTATTAGCATCAAATTGAATTAAAGATTTGAATTTGAATTTGAACTTCAGAAACCTGCAAAACCAGTATACAAGTGGTGAAAAGAAAAGATATCCACAAGTTAGAGTTCAATTAGATTTATTTTGACAAAAATATAAGTCAGATCTTATGAAATTAAATATAGCTAAAGCTCATTATATGAACAAAGAATTAAAGAACAAACATTTGAACAAAAATGCAAATAATAAAAAGGATTATATCCATAGATTATTACTTTATACAAATTGTTTTACAGACGAAAATGGAATTGTAGAAATTGATAAAAAAAAAGTTAATGAATATAGGAAAATATTAAATTTTAAAGTTAATGAATATGATAAACAATTAGGTTTTAATATAGCATCAAATTCAACTAATAACAAAGAAGAAAAAATACAAAGAAATCAACAATTAGTTGAATTTGCTAAAATTAAATTGCCTGATTTTTGTTTTGGTTGCAAAGATAAATTTGATTTGTCAGTCAGAACATTTTATAGAAAAAATTCAAATGTGCCTTATTTAGAAATTCATCACACTATTCCTTTTTCTCAAGATCATAAAAATGATACAATTGAAAATTTAGTTAAATTATGTCCAGTTTGTCACAAAGCAATGACGAAAAATAGAGCTGATGAAAATTTACAAAAAGAAATTATTGAATCTATTTTAAAATCTAGTGATGAAACCACAAAATTTATTCAAGAAACTTTTGAAAATCAAATTAATGAAACAAAAGGAAATATAGTAGATTTTGTTTTGTCTAAATTAGTTTAATAATTTTTTTTATAATTTAAACAAGTTTTAATTTACAATTTTTTTTCCTATAAAAAAATAAAAAATAAAAACCTAATTTTGTCAATTTAGGTAAAATAAGTTGAAAGGAAACAATATGGAAAACCATAAAATAAAACAAAAAAATGCATATTACAATGAATCTATTTCACCATTGGCTTATGCTCTCAATGGTTTAAAGGGAAAAATGAGAGCAACAAACTGGAATGTTATAAATGATCCAAAAGATCTTGAAGTGTGAACTAGAGTTATTCAAAATTTTTGAGTGCCTGAAAAAATTCCAGTTTCAAACGATTTAGAGACTTGAAGAACACTTAGTCCTACTTGAAAAAGATTAATTACTAGAACTTTTACTGGTTTAACTTTACTTGACACAATTCAAGCCACAGTTGGTGATACAGCTCAAATTGCTCACTCACTCACTGACCATGAGCAAATTATTTATACCAATTTTGCTTTTATGGTGGGTGTACATGCTCGTTCATATGGAACAATTTTTTCAACTTTAAACACTAGTGAAGAAATTGAAGAGGCTCACGAATGAGTAATTAATAATGAAAAATTACAAGCAAGAGCTAGAGCATTAATTCCTTTCTATATTGATAAAGATCCTTTAAAATCCAAGGTAGCCGCTGCTTTAATGCCAGGGTTTTTGCTCTATGGTGGATTTTATCTTCCTTTCTACTTGTCAGCAAGATCTAAATTACCAAACACCTCTGACATCATTAGATTAATTTTAAGAGACAAAGTTATTCATAACTATTACTCAGGATACAAATACCAACGTAAAGTTGAAAAATTGAGTCCTGAAAAACAAGAAGAAATGAAGAAGTTTGTCTTTGACTTGCTATACAAATTAATTGATTTAGAAAAAGAATACTTATACGAACTTTATAGTGAAGTTGATTTAGCTGAACCTGCAATTCGTTTTAGTGTCTACAATGCTGGAAAATTCTTGCAAAATTTAGGTTATGAATCACCTTTTACTGAAGAAGAAACTCGAATTGAACCTGAGATTTTTACCCAACTTTCTGCACGTGCTGATGAAAATCATGACTTTTTTTCTGGTAATGGTTCATCATATGTTATGGGTACTGCTGAAGAAACTGAAGATGAGGATTGAGACTTTTAAATATGCATGAAAATATTAAAATTGTAAAACCTGAAGATATTAAAAGACCTTGTGGTGAAATTTTTATAGTTTATTTTTCTTCTATTTCCAACAATACACATCGTTTTATTTTAAAAACAGGTTTTGAAAATAAACGAATTCCAATAGATTTAGAAGAATCAATCACTATTGATCGTGAATATGTTTTAATTTGTCCAACCTATAGTGGTGGTGGTGAATTTTCAGCTGGAGCTGTGCCAAAACAAGTTATTAAATTTTTAAACAACAAACATAACCGCGATTTTTGTAGGGGAGTTATAGCATCTGGAAACACAAACTTTGGTGACACTTTTGCTTTAGCTGGTACTGTTTTATCTAGCAAATTATCTGTGCCATTGCTATACCAATTTGAACTTTTAGGCACCAAAGATGATGTTGCAAATGTGCAAAAAATTTTAACTCAATTTTGAAGGAGCGACTGTGAGTAACAGCAAACTAAAACCAAATATTACTGGTTCTTTATCAGAAGAATATATTAGCCTGAATGCTAAATCAAAACTTTATAATTGATATCCAGATGCTTATAAATATGATTTAGAAGCTGCTCAAAATTACATTCAAAATCAAATTCAACCTCATTTTAAAAATTTTAATAGTTATAGTGAGCGTATTGATTGACTTATTGAAAACCAATATTATGATCCACAAATTTATAATCAATACAGTAAAGAGCAATTAGAAAAGTTACAAAAACAAGCCTATGGTTATAAGCACTTTTTTCCATCTTTTATGGGTGCTTACAAATTTTATACTAGTTATGGGCTTAAATCCAATGATGGTTCACAATTTCTAGAACACTTTGAAGATCGGGCATTAGCAAATGCATTGTTTTTGGCCAAGGGTAACTTTGAAGATGCAAGTAAAATTTTAGAGCAAATTATGCTAGGTCGTTTTCAACCAGCTACTCCAACATTTTTAAATGCTGGTAAAGTCAGTCGTGGTGAGTATGTTTCATGTTATCTTTTAAGAATTGAAGATAACATGGAATCAATTGCTCGTGCAATTTCAACTTCCTTACAACTTTCTAAACGTGGTGGTGGAGTTAGTTTACTCCTTTCTAACCTTCGTGAGCAAGGTGCTCCAATTAAAAAAATTGAAGGCCAAGCAACTGGAGTTATTCCAGTTATGAAAATTCTTGAAGATTCATTTTCATATGCCAACCAACTTGGACAACGCCAAGGTGCTGGAGCTGTTTATTTAAGTGTCCACCACCCTGATATTCTGAGTTTTTTAGACACCAAACGTGAGAATGCTGATGAAAAAATTAGAATTAAATCTTTGTCACTTGGAGTTATAATTCCTGATATTACTTTTGAACTTGCTAAAGATAACAAAGATATGGCACTATTTAGTGTTTATGATGTTGAACGTGAGTACAAAAAAGCTTTTTCTGATATTTCAATCACAGATGAATACTATAATTTGTTAAACAATCCAAATATTAAAAAAACATTCATTAATGCGCGTAAACTCTTTTCAACTATAGCTGAGTTACACTTTGAAAGTGGTTATCCATTTATTTTATTTGAAGATACTGTTAATAAAAGAAATGCTCATCCTGACAAAATTGTAATGTCAAATTTATGTAGTGAAATCGCACAACCTTCAACTCCAAGCACCTATTTTGACGACCTCAATTTTAACAAAATTGGTCAGGATATTTGTTGTAATTTAGGTTCACTCAACATTGACAAAGCTATGCAAGCAGGACAAAATTTTGGAGATTTAGTTTACTATTCAATTGTAGCTTTAGATAGTGTTAGTCGTTCTTCTGATTTGAGTGTCGCACCTTCAATTCAAAATGGCAACAAACAAAATCATGCTATTGGACTTGGAGCCATGAATCTTCATGGATTTTTTGCTCAAAATCAAATTTTCTATGACTCGCCTGAAGCATTAGATTTTACTAACTTATTTTTCTACACATTGGCTTATCACTCTTTTAACTCATCAATGAAGTTAGCACAAAAATTAGGAAAATTTGCAAACTTTGAGAACACAAAGTTTGCTGATGGTAGTTATTTTGACAAATATATCAAAGTTTCAATTGATGAGTATAAACCAAAAACTCAAAAAATTGCTGATGTTTTTGCAAAACATAATGTTGCAATCCCAACTCAACAACAATGAATTGAGTTAGTTGAACAAATTAAAATTCATGGACTTGCAAACTCACACTTATTAGCTGTTGCACCTACTGGATCAATCTCTTATTTAAGTTCTTGTACTCCTTCACTTCAACCTGTGGTTTCACCAGTTGAAGTTCGTAAAGAAGGAAAAATTGGTCGTGTTTATGTGCCAGCTTATAACATTAACTTTGAAACTATGGACTTTTATAAAGATGGTGCATATGAGCTTGGACCAATTCCAATTATTAATATAGTGGCCGAAGCTCAAAAGCACGTTGATCAACTTATTTCAATGACTTTCTTTTTAACAGACAAAGCAACAACTCGTGATTTAAATAAAGCTTATATTCACGCCTTTAAAAAAGGATGTGGTTCTATTTACTATGTAAGGATTCGCCAAGATGTCCTTGAAGATAGTGAAAATCTAAATGATTGTCAAGCTTGTGTGATTTAAATACTACTTTGTTTTAAAAATAAAAAAACATCTTAAAAAAAGATGTTTTTTTATTTTCTAAGATATAACATTTCAAATATTAAAACTATAAAAAAAGCGGTTATTGTGTTTAATTAGTAAGTTATTTTTATAAACCTAATATGTCTTCTAATGATTTATTTTTAGTCTCTTTTTTCAATTTATCTTTATCTTTATTTTCATTCTCTTCTCCCAATTTATCTACTTGAATCATTAAAGGTGTTTTGAATTTTGAACCTCACAAGATGCATTGACCAGGATTGAGTATTGGTATTTTATTATAAAGTATATCATTTGAATTCGCTATGTATTTATTAATTCCTTCTAAATCATTTCCATTGACAAATCTATGAATAAAAAAATTACCTAATTGTGAAGTTATTCCAGAATCTAATCCTCAAGGTTCTTGTGTAGAAATTGTGAGAAAAAAATTGAATTTTCTACCTTCTCTAATAAATTTTTCAAACAAACTTAATCTATTTATATTTTCATCTTTAGTTTCTTCTGATAATTTGCTAGATATTAGATTATGTGCTTCATCTATTATAAAATGAATGCTGCTATCAACACCACTAGAATATAGTGCTTTTTGTGAATTAAATAATTCATTAGCAACTACTATTGGTCATATTTTTTGTAATCCTACATCTTCATCTTTAAGTGACAATATTATAATTTGAGCATTATCTATTTTTATTTGATCAGGAATGTAACTCATTTTTTCGGGCATTAAATCAAATAACCTATATTTTATCTTAGAAAGTGTGCCCTCTTTCATCATATCTTTATCTTCATCAACAAGGAAATCTAAAATTGCTAAACAAACTTTTAGTTTTTCCAATACGGAAGTCTCATTATTGTTAATATATAACCACTCCTCAAGCCCCGTAATAGGTTTAAATTTATTGGGGTTATCCTTCTCCTTATTGATGTTTATGCTATAGAATTCATATCAAATATTCTTAATATCTCATTTATATAAACGTCAATGACTTAATTTTGTTTTTTCATGCATTTTAACTTTTTGAAAGAGTCTACGTGTCTCTTTAAATAAAAATTGTCTTTGACAATCTATATTTACCTTATCTATATACTGGTTAACTGTTAGTCCTGATTTTAAACTAGTCAAATCTTTTGTTACTTCTGAATATTTCTCATTTTTAATAAGTTTACTTTTTTTAGTACGATTATCATAGATATGTTTAAATTGTTCTATTTTCAATAATGAATCAATATACAATGACACTTTTAAATCATTATTATTATTATTATTATATATTGCTATAATCTTATTTAATTGCATAGGATCTGATTCAAGATTATGTTTATTTATATCTTGAAGCATTCAGTAATAAATATTGAGGTCAAATTTTCTTTTTATATTCATTATTTTTTTTATTATTTTTTTTTCTTCTTGGGAAAAATCTGAAAAACCACTTATCAAAGTTTCATAATTTCAGAATGATGATGCACTAATTTTAAAATCTTCACTTGGAGATATTGTTTTTATATTTATTTTTTCATATTGATAATTTGAAAAATACTCCTTATACTCATTATGAAAATCAACAAAAACAAAAGCACTATTAATATTTTTTAATTTAGATTTTTTATTAATTTTATCAAATAAAGTCTTGTACAACTTAGCTACTGTATTAGATTTCCCACTACCAGTGTTTCCAAAAACCCCTATATGAGTATCTAAAAAACCCTTAATGGGAATTTCTACTCTCAATTCATCATATAATAACATTTTACCAATATCTAAAACATTTTGATTTTTTTTATCTAAAACATTTTGATTTTTTTTATCTAAAACATTTTGATTTTTTTTTTTTTTTGTGGTAAATAAAAAACAATTTTTAATTCATCTTCATTTAGCAATACTACATCATCAAACATTAATGGAAAAGTTTTAATGCCAGTTTCATATTCTCTATTATTTCTTATAACTCCTATAATTTCTGCAACTAATTTTCTTTGAACTTTATTTTTTAATAAAGTTGAATCATCATAGTCCTCTTCTATATTGTCTATTGATTCACTTGTAATTTGAACAACAATTTTGCTAGAACCTCTTATAACACCTACAAAAGTACCTACAGATATACCTTTGTAAATTGTGCCACCATAATGAATTGTTTCTAGGTGAGTGAAATCCTTGACCAAAATAGTTACAGAAGAACTTTTTACTTCAATAATATTTCCAATTGAAAAATAATCATTCATATATTTACCTTTCACTACTTTTTTTTATGTCTATAAACCTAAATAAATTATTAACTAAAAAATCAAAATTACCTTTTTCTATATTATCATACTTGCCCCGATAATTACAATTTTTACTACTACATAATAAATATTTAAAATTATCTATATGACTAAAATGTTCTTCCATATTTTCATAATCACTTTGCCCATATGCTATTGCAAGTACTAATAGTTCTTTGTTATACAAAGCTCTTTTAACAATATTTCTTATGTGTTCATCTTGAAATGAAAAACCAAAAACTATCAATATTGTTTGCGGTTTTTCTAATTCATAATTAAAAAATCTTAAAAATTCAAAGTAATTTTGTTGAAATAAAGTACTTGAAAATTTACCCTTGTCTGGATTTACTATACTAATATTTTTATAATTTTCATCAAATTTTTTTAATTTTTGTTTTACTTCTTCATTCTTATCTATTTCTTTCTTTATTTCACCATTTATTTTTAGTTGTTCTTGTTTTACTAGAAATTCAAATACTTTTGCTTTAATATATTTTAAAAATTTTACTATGTATTTTTCACAATTGTTACTTTCAGTTTTATCTCTGTGTGTTTTAATTTGTTTTAAACATTTATCTAAAGATGTATTATTTTCAATATAATTTGTAATAACATCTTTAACCTGTTCTTCTCCACTAAGATCATCAATCAAGTCATTTATATTCTTAATAATATTTTCATTACTATCTGAAAAGTTGATTTGAGTATTTAGCAAAATATTTGTTTTAGGTTTTTCAGACAAGTTAGAAATTTCTTCAATCTTGTTTGAAAGATTGTCTTTTTTAATATCAACCAGTGGCTTGTTTTTATCTAAATTAAAAACACTTTTAATTTCTTTGTTTTCATCAACCACCCAAGAAATAGATCCATGTAATTTTAATAAATTAATAGTGGGTACTGAGTATTCATATTTATCAGTAATACCTGATTGTCATGTGTTAAAATTAAAATAATTAACATCCACTACTTTATTAAAAATTCCCTTTGACCCATCATTAAAGATACTTAATGGGAAATTAGAAGACACCTTATCATATGCATGTTCAAAAAATAAATCATAATTTGTAGTAAAAATATTTATTTTTCTTGGTCTATCATTGCTTTCGTTTTGAAGGAAAATGTATAGCTTTTCTATGAAGTCTTTATAATTTTGAAAAACTTTTGCAAAATCAGATTCTTCATCTTGAGTTGCCTTATTGATTTCTGTTTCTATTTCAAACATAGGTTTGATTACTTTTTCATAAAAAAAGAGATATAAAACTTGTTTTGTAAGTTCATCCCAACCTGATAAGGTAATCAAGTCTTCAAAACTAAAATAGTCATTTATTTTTAATGTATTGTAAACTCCTGCACTCGCTCCTGCTCCTATTAGAAAGTTAATATTTTTACCGCGAATATATGACTCAAAATTAAAAAAAGCTTCTTTAAACAAACATTTGCATTGATCACTCATGAAATTTCCTTAGTTATAATTATTTGTTGGTTATGTGGAAATATTAAATAACATTTAATATTTTTTATTATTATAAATTATTTAATTATATTTATACTTTAATTAAAAAATTTAAAAAGTTTATCTTTTTATTTTTGGTTTCTTTGCAATACTAGATTAATTAATATTAAATATTTGCTGTCAAATTAATGTATAAACTCTTTATTCAAATTGTTATATTATCTTTTATTTGTTGCTATATTTTAAGTGTTAATAATTATAATGATGATAATTCAGGAAATAGAATTTATATTTTAAAATATTTTAGAAATTAAAAAAATATCTTGATTTTCTCAAGAGATTTTTTTAATAAGTTTTGTTTAACTTGTTTTTGCTTTTTTTCTACAATTAAGTCACTGAAATCATTCATTAAATGCAAATTTTTTCGTTTTTTTATCAGGAAATATTAAAATTCTAAATGGATTTAAATCATAGTATTGAATTCTTTGAAAATGTTTTTCTTTTTCAGAGTTACTTTTTCAAAGTTTTAATCTATCTTTTTTTATAGCGATAATGCTTTAGTAAAATTCCAAACACTTGAAGTTCTTTTTTACTAAAAGTTAAAAGTCAATCATTAACAAATAATTCATTTCCTTTTTCTTTTGTAATAATTTCTATGATATAAACTTGCACTTCTGAGTTCAAAAGGAAGAAAATATTTTTTAATTTTAAATAATGATTTGGTTCTGCTAATCATAAAGTTTTTGAGATTATGCATTTTACTAACTTACTTTTTATTTCTTTATTTTTAAAAATTTAATTTAAAAACGAAGCTAAAATAAAAATATAATGATCATTATTATTTGTGCTATATTTAATCAAAGTATCTTTATAAATTTGGTACTAAACAACTTCTAATGTTGCCCTCTATGCATTTTTCATCAAAAGTTTCTTCATTATTAAGTACATGGAGTAAATCAATTTGTAAATAATTTTCTCCAATTTGTCTTCTTTTTTTAAAAAAATTTATTAAATTTTCTTGTTCTTCTTTAGAAATGAGTATATTTTTTAAATCACTATTAATAATTTCTTCATAAAGTAAATTATTTTTTTGTTTACTAATTATTTTTTTATTTGTGGGTATTAATTTGTTCTGCATCTTCTAAATTATTTATGTAATTCTTAAATTTTAGTACAAACCCTATTAAAAACTCAAATTCTCATTTATTTTTATTTAAACACTACTTTATAGGATGTTTAGCTCACTTACTTATACGCACAATCTTCTCGCCTTCTTTAAAATGGTCTTGAACTGTATGCAATAATTTAGATACATAGTATCTCTTACTTACAAGCAAACATTTTCGTTCATCATTATCTTTATTAAATGTAAAAGTAATATTTATTTTTTCTCTAATTTCAATATCACTTAATTCATTATAAATAATATCCACACATAACAAAAGCATTCATTGCGCAATAGGGGGTAAAATTCAAAAAATATTTTGAATAATTTTTTCATTTTTTTTATCTTGAATGTAAGTTAATAACTTAATAAATCATAAAGTCAAAGATTTTGTGTCTATAGAAAGATTATTACTAATAAAACCTAGTTCAAAGTCAATATCCATTAATTTTAAAAAAATAACTGAAAGGTCAATTTCCTTACTTACTTTATTTTCTCAATTTATTTTTTGTTCAAAATGTGCTTCAATTATTTCTTTATATAATACTTGATATTCAAGTCTTTTTATTGAAAATTCATGTTTCAAATATTGAAATTGAGTAGAAAAATAATCTACACTAAAATCTACGCTTGAATCTATGCTTGAAAAGTTAAAAATAATATCAGGACTTATTATATCCCTATTTGTTGTTGTTTTATTCACTTTTAACATAAACTCTACAATTTTTACATAATCAAAGTTTTCATTATTTTTATTTTCAATATTTTTTTCACTGAAGTCCGATTCAAAATTCTTTGATTTCTTTGTAGTTAAATTTTTTTTATTATTTTCCATTTGTAATTTTGAAAAAGGAAAAGGATATTTTTTACATTCTTCCGCATAACTAGTGAGTTTGGTAAAAAAAGATCCTGAAAATTCATATAAATTGTTAGGTAAATTTTTAAATGTAAAATTTAATATTCCTAAATAGTATGATTTATGAGTTGTTTTGTATGAAAAACATAATATAAAATTTAGAAAATAATATATATCTACGTTTCATTTTTTATTGTTATTGTCATTGAAAGTTTGTAACTCGTTTCATTTTTCAAATCCATTTTCTAATTTATCCTTATTAATTTTTTCTAAAATATTGTACTTTGAATTAATAAAACTAATTTCTTTTCATATTAAATCAAAATAACTAGTTTTTCATTTATCTTTCATTATTGTCATTTTGTATTCTTCTTAAATCTTTTAACTTTAAATTTCAAATAGATATATATTCATTATAAAATACATTTTTAAATATAATAAATGATAGCAATCTAAATATTAGAATTTCCATATTTTTACTTTCAACATTTGAATAGAAAAGTTTAAAATAAATTGTAAATTCATTTAAAATATTTAATATAGACCTAATATCGTATACTGTTTCCGAAATAGCAAGAAAATATTTATGTCAATCAACATTTTTCTTATATTTATTATTAACTTCTTCTTTTGATAATTTTAATAATTTTGAAATCACATTTTCAAAATTTTGAAATCAAAATTCGCTTGCCTTACCTTTAGAAGTTATAGGAACAATGGGTATTGCTAAGTCAAAAAATTTAACTTTTTCATCTAAGTTAAATAATTCGGGAGTTACTAAATATACAAATATTATTTTATTAGGATAATCATAATTGGATTTTCTAGTGCATATTTGAAAATATTTTATTCATTTCTCAAATTGTTTTAAAATTTTTTTTATTCTTGGACACCCATCTTCTAATTCATCTATTCATGGTTTGTTATTTTTTAAAAAATTATTTATATTTTTATTTAGTTCTTTTAATTTCTGCAAAATAAAAGTATTGCCAAAACGGTCAATATCTTCAAAAACATATATGAATTTACCTTCCTTTTTCCACAATGTTTTAAAAATATCTAAAATTTCACTAATTCGTATATCTGTTTCTTGAAAAATACCTTGCTTATAAAATTCCATTTCAATTTTTTGAGAAAAAAATGAAAATGTAAATTTAATTTTATTTAAATATCTTCGAATTAAAACAAAAATGATTCCTATTAAAAATATTGAAATAATACCAAAAATAATAATTGTAGTTAAACTTCAACCTTGAGTTCAACTATGTTCCAATTGTGCTTCGTTGGTTTTTACAAGTGCTTGTGTAATTTTATTAGCATTCTTAATATAATCAGTTAAACTAATAGAAAAAAAAGTTGAAAATATAATTGTGACTAAAACAAGAATAGCAAACAAAAAAATTTGCCATCATTTTAAATTAAACAAAGACAAATTATAGTTAGAAGATTTTATTTTTTTAGATTTAACTTGTGTGGCTATCTGAATTAAAATTTGTTTTTGAACATATTTTGTTTCATTAAAATCTTTATCATCTTTGTTAATGTTGTTTTTATGGTATTGACCAACTTCTATTTCTATAAAACTGTTTTTATATTTTTGTTTATCAAAATTGTATAAAAAACTTTTAAATATAGAGCTTTTACCAACACCATACTCACCTAAAATAGCTAAATTTTTAACTTCATTAGACTCAATAGCAAAATTGAAATAGTCACTATAATTCTGAATACGATTCACATTACAACAATCACAAATGCAAATTTTTGTTTCTTCTAATTCATTATTTTTCTTTTTTTTACAATCTGTACACTCATCACTTGTTTTTTTAGAATAATCTAATTTTTTTTCTGTAAGAAAAAACAATTTAGATTCTTCATCATTTATTTGATTTTTTTCACCTTGATCAATGTTTTTATCTTCCTCGGTATTTTGATTTTGATCACTATTCTTTTTTCTATTTTTAATCCAACTTAACATAATTGTTTGAAATTTTATCACATCCCATAAAATAAGTTTGTATATAAATAAAATGTGACTAATAATCATATTATTTTATTTTTATATAAAAAAAGTACAAAATTATTTTGTACTTTTTTTATATAAATTTTAAAACTTTTAACTACTAATCTTCGTCGTCTGATTTGATTGCTCTTTGTTTTACAATGGTTTCTTGAATATGTGTAGGAACTTCTTTATAATTAGAAAATTGCATTTGATAGGTTCCACGACCTGATGTCATAGAACGTAATTGAGTTGAATATCCAAACATTTCTGCTAGTGGAACATCAGCTCTAATAGTATTTGCTCCATCGCTACGTGTTTCTTGTTCTCTAACAATTCCACGACGACGAGTTAAGTCACCCATAACATCTCCGGAGTATTCAGCTGGAACAAAAACTGCAACATCCATAATTGGTTCTAATAAAACTGCACCAACTGCAGCTTTTGACTTAGATAAAGCTTTAGAAGCTGCAATTTTGAAGGCCATCTCTGATGAATCGACTTCATGGAATGATCCATCAAATAAAGTTGCTTTAATGTCAATCATTGGGTAACCAGCTAAAATACCAGCTGCCATT
Organism: Mesomycoplasma bovoculi M165/69; assembly: GCF_000524555.1. Classification (NCBI taxonomy): domain Bacteria; kingdom Bacillati; phylum Mycoplasmatota; order Mycoplasmoidales; family Metamycoplasmataceae; genus Mesomycoplasma; species Mesomycoplasma bovoculi. The sequence continues at coordinate 702,171 of NZ_CP007154.1, forward strand.
TTTTCTTCAAGTCCTTTTTGAATAGACTTGATATATTCTTTAGGAATTTTACCACCAACAATTTTGTCAACAAATTCAAATTCACCATCTGGATTTGGTTCAAATTTAATTCAAACATGCCCATATTGACCACGTCCACCAGATTGTTTAATGTGTTTTCCTTCAACTTCAGCTGTTTTGGTAATTGTTTCACGATAACTAACTTGTGGTTTACCAACATTGGCTTTAACATTAAATTCACGACGAAGACGATCAACAATAATGTCAAGGTGTAATTCACCCATACCAGCAATAATTGTTTGACCAGTTTCATTATCTGTTCAAGTTTTGAAAGTAGGATCTTCATTGGCTAGTTTTTGTAATCCAGTTGCTAGTTTTTCAACTTCGGCCTTACTTTCTGGTTCCAGTGCTTGTGAAATAACTGGTTCTGGGAAAGTCATTTTTTCTAAAATAAATGCTTTAGATTTTTCAGAAATTAATGAATCACCAGTTGTGGTATCTTTAAGACCAACAAAAGCACCAATATCTCCAGTACGTACTTCATCAATTTCTTCACGTGAGTTGGCATGCATTGCTAAAATACGTCCAACTCTTTCCTTTTTACCTTTAGTTGAGTTAAGGATATAAACACCTTTGTTTAAAACTCCTGAGTAAACACGGAAGAATGTTAATGAACCAACAAATGGGTCGTTCATAATTTTGAAGGCAAGTGCTGAAAATTCTTCATCATCACTTGGTGCAATGCTGATTTCTTCATCATCACGGAAAGCTTTAACAGGAGGTACATCTAGTGGTGAAGGTAAATAATCAACAACGGCATCAATCATTTTTTTCACACCTTTGTTTTTAAATGATGAACCACAAACTACAGGGAAAAATTTACCTGTAATAGTTGCTTTACGAATAATTGCTTTTAAACGTTCAATAGTAACTTCTTTTTCTTCAAGCAAGTCATTCATTAATTCTTCATCAAAATCAGCAACTGCTTCAACAAGTTGATGACGCATTTGTTTTGCTTTGTCTAAAAGATCTGCTGGAATTTCAATTTCATATTCTTTTTCTTCTTTTTCACCATCGTATTTGTAAGCTTTCATTTCCACAAGGTCGATAATACCTTGGAAATCAGCTTCAGCACCAATATTAAGTTGAATAGCTCAAGCATTTCCATTTAATTTTGTACGAACTGATTCAATTGAAGCTTCAAAATTTGCCCCTGCTTTATCCATTTTGTTGACATAAACAACACGAGGTACGTGATAAGTAGTTGCTTGACGTCAAACTGTTTCAGTTTGAGGCTCAACTCCTGATTGAGCATCTAAAACTGCAACAGCACCATCTAAAACACGAAGGGAACGCTCAACCTCAACAGTAAAGTCAACATGGCCTGGAGTATCAATGATGTTGATTCTTTTATTTTTTCAAAAAGCTGTTGTAGCTGCTGAAGTAATAGTAATTCCACGTTCTTTTTCTTGTTCCATTCAATCCATTTGGCTAACACCATCGTGAGTTTCACCAATTTTGTGAATTTTACCAGTGTGGAATAAAATACGTTCAGTTGTAGTGGTTTTACCGGCATCGATGTGAGCCATAATCCCAATATTACGGTAATCTTTTAAATCAAATTGTCTTGCCATAATAACCTACTATCACTTAAAGTGAGCAAAAGCACGGTTGGCTTCTGCCATTTTGTGTGTATCCTCACGTTTTTTAAATGCTCCACCAGTTTTATTAAGAGCATCAATAATTTCATTTGCTAAACGCACATCCATTGTTTTTTCATTACGTTTACGAGCAAATTGAATTAATCAACGAAGTGATAAAGTTTGTTGACGACGTGCTTTAACTTCCATAGGAACTTGGTAGTTGGTTCCACCAACACGACGTGAACGAACTTCAGTTAAAGGAGTAATGTTTTTAACAGCTTCTTCAAAAACTTCTAAAGCATTTCTCCCTGTTTTTTGTTCAACTATTTTAAAAGATGAATACAAAATGTTTTGTGCTGTATTTTTCTTACCATCAAGCATAACAGCATTTATAGCTTTTGTAATTAATTTAGATTTAAAAACAGGATCAGCTAAAACCTGACGAATAGGAGCTTGTTTTTTTCGTGACATAGTTTATCCTTTATTTTGCTTGTTTAGGTTTTTTGGACCCATATTTTGAACGCCCTTGCGCTCTTTTGTTTACTCCCTGGGTATCTTGAGTTCCACGAACAATGTGGTAACGGATACCAGGTAAGTCTTTAACTTTACCACCACGAATTAAAACTACAGAGTGTTCTTGTAAGTTGTGACCTTCACCTGGAATGTAGGCATTAACTTCCATTCCATTTGATAATTTAACTCTGGCATATTTACGAAGCGCTGAGTTAGGTTTTTTAGGGGTCATAGTTCCAACCCTTGTACACACTCCTCTTTTAAATGGAGCAGTAAGCTTAAATTCTTTTTTGTCTAAGGTGTTATAAACCAAGTTAAGAGCAGGAACTTTAGATTTTGCTACTTTCTTAACTCTGGCACCTTTTGCTAATTGAGATATTGTTGGCATTTTGTCCTTAAGTGTAAAAATTAAAATATCTTAATATTATATAACAACAACATCGGTAAGTTCGAAAAAAGTTTATTTTTTTCTTTTATCTTTAAAATGTTGTTGGTTTTAATATGTATTTGTTAAAAAATTACATTTTATTTTTGAATTTAACAAATACTGATAATAAGTTTATTTTAAATTGAGTTATTTATTTGTTATCTGAACCAAAGAAAATGGATACATAACCTGATAAAACTTGTGCACCTCTTTTTTTAATATATTTTTTTATGCTTTCAAAATTATTTGAATATTTTTCATTGTCAATTTGAATGGTGTTATTTTTTAAAGATAGTAATTTGTTTGGATTAGGAAGAATCTCCAAAATTTTGCCTTTTAAATTATATTGTGGATCTTCTATACTAATTTTCAGTTTTCTACTCATTCCACCACCATAAACTGTTGTTTCGCTAAAATTTGAATATTCTTTATTAAAACTATTACCTTGTTTACTATTTTCTTTTCCTGAAATTAGCCCACCATTTCCAATATTGTAAACCAATTGTTCAAGTTCTTTTAATTCATTTGAAGAATACTGTTTTTTTATTTCTTTATTCAATTTCACTGGAATACAATGCTCGTATGTTGAGTTTAACTTATCTAACCTACTTGCATTTTTACTAAAATATTGTGGCGACTCAACATCATTCATACCATAGATTAATCTTATTCAAATTAGTCATAAATCATTATTTCTTGATTTGGATGATTTTATATTTTCTTCCTCTGGGTTAAAATCTGAATTAAATTGAGTTGATAATGTAGAATAAATCTCTTTTGACCATTCTTGATCAGTTTTATTTAAATCTAAGGAAATGGTTTGTTTTAATTTTTTAAATACACCCTCTTCAGTAATGTTGCCTTCTGAAAGATTTTCACAAATTTTATTAATAGATTCTGTCAAGGATTGACCTTTAGTATACAATGTTCATAAAATTGAAAATTTTTCAATTGGAAATAATTGTTCACTAAAATTTGAAACTTTCCAATCTAAATCTCTATCATCCTTATTATCTAAAAAATTTATTTTAGATCTTTTTTTGAATAATGAGATTAAAGGAATAAACACAGTTCTTTTAGTTTTTTTTGAAATATGCATTATTTGAGAACCGACAAAATCATAACTTGCTATTTTGCTAGAATAAGTTGTTATTTGTTGGATAAATTCACTAGCTTCTGGATTTTTGCTTAATAAATCACTTAGCTTATTGTAGAAGAAATTAAATTTTTCTTTATTATCTTTGTCCTCATTGTCTAAATGACTTATTTTAAATTTGCTAATATTTCCTTCTCAACAATATTGGAAATCAATGAGATCCTTGAAAAGTTCTAATAAAGGATTTTTGTTTTCGTCTTCATAATTATCAAAAATTTTACAAAGTTTTTGAAAACATTTAGAACTTAAACTATTATATTCTTCATCAACTTCTTTTAGAATTTTAAATTGTTCATTTTTAATTAAAACTGTATCAACAAAAACATTAATATTTTTTACTTCTTCTTCGCTATCTGTTTTGTAGTCTTTTCTAAAAAATAAATTAATTGTTTCTTCATAAATGCGAACATAATTGTCTGCATTTTTATTTTTATTTTTGTAATGTTCATAGATTTTATTTCTAAATAAATCTAAAATTCCTAATGGTTTGCTGTATTGATTTAAGTTTTGAAAAATTCTAGTTATTTTTGTTGAGTTATCACTAACATTCCCTACATAAGCAACAACAAAATGAACTTTTTCCAAAAAGTAATCAATAAACTTAGAAAATTTATCATTTTTGTTTGTAAATTTTTTTTCAATAATTTCACAAATTTCATAATAATTTTTATAAAAATTACTTTTCTTTTTCCCAAGACTGAAATTTCCTGAAAAAATAAAATTTAAATTTTGATAATGTGGATCAGTGTTTAACCATGTATATATTGTTTTTTTTATATTATTATTTTTTGTAAAAATTTTATCTGCAATTTTTTGAAGTGTTTGTTTATCATCAATATATTTTGCCCATCTTGCAAATGCTATGGCAAGCAAGGTGTTAGACACTGTTCTTTGTTGTCCATCTAATATAAGTATGTTTTCTCCAGAGTTACTTATTATAATTGTGTTTAAAAATGTAAATTCATTTGGCCCAATATTAAAATCATTATAAATACTTTCAAACAAGTGGACAATTATATTTTCATCTCAAGAGTACGTTCTTTGAAATATTGGCAATTCTAGTCGAGAACTAAGTTCAAATAATTCTGGAATTGTAATAGCAAATGATTTAAACTTATCAGCCTTACTAGCTTCTTTTGTTTTATGATCAAGTGATGTGTGATTTATTTGTTTAATTAATGTGTTATCACAATTGCATTTAGGATTATCTTCTTTTGCAATAGTGCTAAAAATGCTAGAAATATCTAAAGCTGTTCAATCTTTAATATTTTCTAAATTTTTTTCTTCAAGTATTATGTTATTTTTTTGAAATTCTCTAGTAGTTTTTTCAAAAAAATGACTATAAAATTCTTTTAAATCCAATTTATTTTCAAAAATTATTTCACCTAAACCATAAAAATATTTACTAGATGAAAAAATGTTATTACTAGTTAATTTTGAATGTTCAGCAATTTTATCATATGCTAAGAGAACATTTCATCAAAATTTAGTTGATTGATTTTTATAATTATCATTTTGATTGAATGAATGATTATATTTGTAGTTTTCTAATGGATCTAAAATATATTTATTTAAAAAATAATTTAATTTTCTTTTTAAAAAGAAAATAAATATTTTTTCTGCATCATTATTTTTATTATTTACCACAAATTCTCTGAATGTATTGTGAATTTGAAATTTAGATTCATCTATTTTTTCAATGATTTCAAAAGCTAAAAGAGTATCTAGACATTGCCTTGCTGTTGAAAAAGAATAATATTCCTTATTTGCTTCATAGAATATAATATTTTCATCTTTCTCAAATAAAATTTTATATTCATTGAATCACATTTTCTTTTTTAAATATATGTTCCAATTTGAATTTCAATCTATTAAATGAAATCATTTAAATAAAGAATTTTCTAAATATGTAAAAGTATTGGTTCCTATTTCTCAAGGTATCATATTTAATTTTTCAAGTATTTCTTTTCATTCTTTAATTGTTTTATTCATTTTTTTCCTTATTGTTAATTAATTTAAAAATTTTTTCGATAACTTGCACAACTATTGAATTTCCAGCTTGCCTATATAGCACCTCTTTTGTCAAAATATTTTTTTCAATAAATGGCAATAATTTATCAAAATCAGTGCTTTCAAAACCCATTAACATAAATGCTTCTCTTGGAGTTAAAAATCTATGCTTTAGTTTATTTTCTTTATCATTATCATGTTCTACAACTCCACAACATGGAATTCTATCTTGCTTAGTAGTTACAGTATTAATGATAAAATCTTTGCTGTTATTAATAATTTTGCTTTCATTGACCAATCTAATTCGCGAGGGTGTGTTGTTTATAAGTGCATTTGTATTTTCTTCGTTATTCAATCTAAAATTAAAAATTTCATTAAATTTTTCTTTTCTTTTTACAAAATCCAACTTTTCTAGATTGCACAATTCACTAATATGCTCAGAAAAATCTAAGTCATCATTAAGAAAATATCTATCTGGCTTATAAATAGAAATAGCAAAGACCCGTTCACGTTTTTGAATCGAACCACAATTTAATGCATTAATTGTTGTGGTATATGTTTGGTAACCCATATTTTCCAAGTTTTTTAATCATAATTTGTATTGATCAATAAATTTATTTGACAATAAATTTTTAACATTTTCCATTAATAAATATTTTGGCTTATGTTTTAAACTTTCTAGAATTTTATAGATATTTCAAACTAATGAACTGGTAGATTCTTCATTCATTATTCCTTTTGCTCGACCCATATTAGCAATTGAAAGCCCTTGACAAGGAAAGGAATATGTTATTAAGTCTGGTTTTAATTTATTAATTTTTTGAACATCAACACTTGTGATATCACCAAGATTTTTTGACAGCAGTATTGCTGCAGCTAAAATTTGTTTAAAGAAATAATCTTTTCTTAAAATAAAAGATTTTGTTTTTCCATTTAGTGATAAATTGAAATTATTTAAAAATTTATCTATTTGTTCTTCAGAATCTAATTTATTACTTTTTAAAGTTCCTTTATATTTTTTTCATAAATTATTATGAATTGCAGCATATGAAATAATTGCTCTAACATCTCAATCAATAGTTCCAATAATTTTAAAAGACAAAATACCTTCTTTTTGAAGGTTTGTTATTGCCTTAGCTTGTGCCCCAATACCAGAAAAAGCTTCTAAGACTTTAATCTTAGCCATAAGAAGCTCCGGTTTTATTTATTTTTAATTTTATATATATATATATATATATATATATATCTTATAGATTTATTTATTATAGAACTAGACATAAAATTTCTATAAATTTTACCATTTTTTTATCTAAATTTCAAAATAATTCCATTGTACTAAACTAAAAATATTGATTTATATATTTTGCTGACTTTTAATTAATACTTCTATTTTATAATTTAATTATTAGCACACTTACAACTTTGCAGCTTTTTAACTTGTTCTCTATATTATAAATATTCATTAACTATTTATTAATTTTGTTTTCTTAAAATAAAAAAGAACCAATTTTTGAATTGGTTCTTTTGAGGCCCATCTCAAATGGGAGTTCCAGATCTTTAATTATAGCAGAAAAATTTAAAATACAAGAAAAATAATTTATTTTTTTATTTAAGACTATTAATGGCAAAATTAATCTTTTTTAATATCAACATTAATTACATTATTTATCTAATGATTCTATGCCTTAAGTACTGCTTGTGGAATTAATTCTTGTGCAAATGATTGAATAACTGATTCGATTTGGTCTAATTTAGTTTTTAATTCTTCAAATTTTTCTTTTTTAATTAAATCTTTTAAAGATTGAATTTCTTTTTCAAGAGATTCTTTTTGTTTCACATCAACTTTGTCACCTTGATCTTGAAGTGATTTTTATAATTGGTTAATTAAGTTTTGTTCCAAATTTTAGTATTTCACTAGTGAATTTTTCCAAATCTTTTTCAAATACTTGTGTTTGTGTTCGAAATACTTGTGTTTGTGTTCCAGATGCTTGTGTTTGTATTAATTTTTTATGAATTGTTGTAATTTTATTATAAAACGAATACAACATTATTTTTTTACCATTATGTTCTATTATTGATTCTATGTTATTACATTTTTCAACATTTGTTTTTAATATTACTTCAAAATTATTAATTATGTCTCACATTTTTAATTGCATTTCTTTATCATAAGAGTAAGTTTTGATTATAAAATCTATTGAAAAAAACTTATTACCAACTCTATATTTATGCTCATCGTCTTGTTTAAACAAGTTTCTGTATTTTTCGTGTAAAGTGCTTGTTTCATTAAATAAGGTTTTTTTTGTTTCATCATTAAATATTTTTACTTGTTGATTAAGTTCTTGCTGTTCAATATCTAAAAAGGTATGTTTCAAAGGGGTGAACACTCTTGTATAATTATTTGTTTGTAAAAGTTTTTCAAGATTTTCTTCTATCTTGCATTGTGTTTCATTTTTACATTCACAACTTGCACCTTTTTCCTTTATTCTTTTAACTTGGTCTCTATATGATAAAAATGTATTAGCCATTTGCTTATTTGCTACCTTTCTTAAAAATGAGTAATAATTATAAAATATTTTAGATGCCGCATCATTTATTAAATACGTCTTTAATAAAAAGAACCAATTTTTCAATTGGTTCTTTTGTGACCCATAACAATGGGCATTGCCTTATCTAAGTATTATATCAAAAATTATAATAATTTTTGAAAAAATAATTTATTTATTATTTAATACTATTAATTGACTTTGTTAGTGTGTTCAGCAAAATTAATCTTTTTTAATATCAGCATCAATTACATCATCTTTGTCTGATGATTTTGCGCCTTCAGTGTTTGCTTGTTGAGCTGCTTGTTGTGCAAATGATTGAATAACTGATTCGACTTGGTCTAATTTAGTTTTTAATTCTTCAAATTTTTCTTCTTTAATTAAATCTTTTAAAGATTGAATTTCTTTTTCAAGAGATTCTTTTTGTTTTGCATCAACTTTGTCACCTTGATCTTGGAGTGATTTTTCCATTTGGTTAATTAAGTTTTCAGCACGGATAGTAGTTTCAATTTGCTCTTTTTTCTTAGCGTCAGCTTCACGATTTTCTTCAGCTTCTTTAACCATTTTTTCAATTTCTTCTTCAGAAAGTGTTGTTGTATTTTTAATAGTAATGGTTTGTTCTTTTCCAGTTTTTTGGTCTTTGGCAGTTACAGTAGTAATTCCATTAACATCGATTGAGAAACTAACTTCAATCTGAGGCACACCTTTTGGTGCTGCTTCAATTCCTGATAAATTGAACCTTCCTAACATTTTGTTGTCAGCAGCCATTTGACGCTCACCTTGAACAACTGAAATTGTTACTTCTGTTTGATTATCAGCTGCTGTTGAAAACACTTGTGATTTAGTTACAGGAATAGTTGTGTTTCTTGCAATCAAAGGAGTTGCTACTCCACCTAAAGTTTCAATACCTAAAGTCAATGGTGTAACATCAAGTAGTAAAACATCATTAATTTCACCAGCTAAAACACCACCTTGAATTGCGGCTCCAATAGCAACAACTTCATCTGGGTTAATTGAACGATTTGGTTTTTTACCTAAAGCGTGTTCAATCATAGTTTGCACAGCTGGAATACGAGTTGAACCACCAACTAATAAAATTTCATCTAAATCTTTAGCTTCTAATTTAGCTTCTTTTAGAGCATCCATAATTGGTTTGCGAGTTCTATCAACTAAGTCTGCAGTCATTTTGTCAAAATCTGATCTTTTTAGTTCAAGTTCAACATTAATTGGACCATTTGGACCCATTCCTAAAAATGGTAATGAAATTGTTGCAACCATTTGGTTTGATAAACTAATTTTAGTTTTTTCAGCCTCTTCTTTAAGACGGGTCAATGCCATTTTGTCTTTAGTTGCATCAAAATCATATTCTTTTTTGATCTGCTCAGTTAATCATTTAACAATCGCATTATCTCAATCGTCTCCACCTAAGTTATTATCACCACTGGTTGAAAGAACTTCGAAAGTACCTGCTGAAAGTTCTAAAACTGAAACGTCAAATGTTCCACCACCTAAGTCGTAAACTAAAACTTTCATATCTTTGTCAAGTTTGTCAAGACCAAAAGCTAAAGCAGCTGCGGTTGGTTCATTAATAATTCTTTCAACTTCTAAACCTGCAATTTTACCAGCATTCTTAGTAGCTTCACGTTGAGCATTGTCGAAATAAGCTGGTACTGTAATAACTGCTTTTTTAACTTTGTGTCCAACTTTTTTCTCAGCATATTCTTTTAAATAAGTTAGAATTTTCGCTGAAATTTCTTCAGGTTTGTAATCTTTACCATTAGCCTTAACAGTTTTTCCTGAACCCATTAATCTTTTAATAGATGCAATTGCATCTGGGTTGGTTTCAAGTTGTCTTTTAGCTGCATCACCAACAATTTCTTCGCCATTTTTAAATGCTACAACTGATGGTGTTGTTCTTTTTCCGTTTGGATTTTCTAAAACAACTGGTTTTTTATTTTCAATAATAGAAACAACTGAGTTAGTTGTCCCAAGGTCGATACCTAAAATTATTTCTTTTGCCATAATTTATACTTTCCTTTTTTAAATTTAAGTTCATTTTTAAAATCAATAATTAGCACTAAAAACTAATTATGCTAATAGTATATCACAAATTTGGCACAAACAAATAAAAAGTGCTAATTTTTTTATTATCGATTTTTTGCTTAACTATATTTAAATAATAAAAAAAGCCATATAAGGCTTTTAAATAATTTAAATTTTAAGAATTAGTAAACTTGTATAACTGAATTTCATCTACAATTGATTTTAGTTCTTTTTTTAATACTCGCAATTTAATTAAACCAAAAATTATTCCAATTACACCAACAATTCCTAGCAAGCATAGCAAAGAAGTAATTGAAAGCCATGTTGGTTCTAAAAAGTCATCTTGGAATTGGTGAGCACTACTTATTAAAATATAAAAAGCAAGCATAACTGCAAAAACTGTAAATGCTATAATTGCAATAACTACAAAAATAAAGGTGTTTTTTTGAACTTTGTCTTTTTGACTTTTATTAAATTTTTTATATTCTTCTAAATTCATTTTTACCTTCTTTTACTTTCTTTATTATATAATAGAAACATAAAAATTGTTGCAAATTAAAATGAAAAATTTTAAAGAAATTGTTGCCAACTCCAATTTTCCCAAGCAATCTGGAGTATATCAATTCTTTGATAACAACAACCAGTTGTTGTATGTTGGCAAGGCTAAAAACTTAAATGACAGAATTTGACAATATGCAAATGGGTCTATAAATTCATACAAAACAAATAGTTTAATTAGTCAAACAACTAAAATTGAATACATTATTGTGGCCAATGAAGCAGAATCTTTGGTTTTAGAAAAAAATTTAATTAGCAAATTACAACCTAGATACAACATTGATTTAAGAGATGACAGAAGCTATCCTTATTTAAAAATAAGTAAGCAAAATTCTGGCTTAGCAATCGAAATTACATATAAGTTAAATAAAAACCATAATTCTTTTTATTTTGGGCCTTTTTTGAAAAGAAGTGGAGCTTTCGAAATCAAAAAACTTCTTGAAAGTGAAGTTATGTATGACAAGGGCCAAAAAGCTAACTTTGCAGACAAGCAAGAAATTGAAAAAAAATTTAATATTTGTAAAGAAATATTACAAAAAAGTCAATGGATTGAACACTATCGTGAAAAAATGGAAAAAGCTAGTGAGCAACAACAATTTGAGCTTGCTCAGCAATATTTTGAAAGTATTAAAGTTTTAGAACAAACACTCAAACAATATCAAAATATTGACTTGCCTAAAAAAATAGATTTAGATTTTCTTTATTGCAATCAGGAAAATATTAATACTTTTGTCATTACTTTTTTCTTCTATAGAAATGGAACTTTTTTATCTCATCGAAGTTTTATTATCGAAATTGTGCTGAATTTTGAAGAAAGTTTAATTAATTTTTTAAATTTTTATTATAAAAAAAATTTTATTCCAGATAAAGTTATTTTAGACCCACAAATGTCAAGTTTAAAATGGTCTTTTATTGATTCAAAAATTAATATTGAATTTACAAAAAACAAATCATTTTTACAAATTTTAGAAAATGTAAAACAAAATCACTATGATTTTATAGCTAATAATATTGAATTAAATAATCAAAAAATACAACAAATTCAAAGCATTCTTTTTGAAATTAAACAAACTTTTGGAGTAAGCAAAACTGATGTAATTATGTCAATTGACAATTCACACTTTGCTAACAACCTTGTCACCACAGGAATTATTTGCTTCATAAATGGAGAACACAATAAAAAATATAATCGTTTTTTTAACTACAGTGGCCAAAAGCAAGGTGATATTGATTATATGATTGATGGGCTAAGTAAGTACTTAAGAAACAAAAATTTTATTAAACCTAATTTATTGTTTGTGGACGGCGGTTTACCCCAACTAAAACAAGTTAAAATAATTTTAGAAAAACATAAAATTGAGGCAAAAGTTTTTGGTTTGGTGAAAAACCAAAGTCATAAAACAAGTCACATTATAAATGAAAATAACCAGCAAATTATTGTTTCACAAAATGTCTTTAATTTTCTATCTTTAATTCAAGAAACAGTGGATGAATTTGCTAAATTACACTATAATAAAAAGAAAATAAAACAAGTTTTAAATAATTAATTTATTAATCTAATTTATTTGAAATTACAAAATTACAAATTTGAATATATTGCTCTAAATTTAATTGTTGTGGTCTAACATTTGGGTTAAGTCCAAAATTTTCAAAAATTAAATTTACATTTTCTTTATTTAAAAAAGTTATTAAATTATTAAAAAATGTTTTTCTTTTCATTGAAAAGCATTTTTTAACAAAATTAAAAAAAATATTAGCTTGTTCTTGATTAATATTTTTTTTGACTTTGAAGATTACAAAAGCTGAAAAAACTTTTGGTTCAGGAAAAAAAGAGTTTGGATGAATTCTAAACATTTTTTCAACTTCAGCTACATATTGACAAGCTAAAGATAATTTTGAAAAATCACTAGTGTTGGATTTTGCAACAATTCTATCAGCAACTTCATCCTGAACCATAAGTGCTATTGTTTCAAAATTATTTATTTTGCCAAAAACTTTGAACAAAATATCACTTGTAATGTTATAAGGAATGTTAGCAATAATGGTTTTTTTGCTAGAAAAATTAAGGTCAACTTCTAAAAAATCTTGATTTATTATTTTAACATTAGCTTTATTTTTAAAGACATTTTCTAATTTTGGTATTAGTGATTTGTCTATTTCATAAGCTATAAGTTCTTTGGCTTGTTTTGCAAGCTCTATTGTAATAGCGCCATGACCTGGCCCAATTTCAATAATTTCTTTACCACTAAATTCTACTGAATTAATGATTGCGTCTATAACTTCTTGATTTTGTAAAAAATTTTGCCCAAATCTTTTTTTAGCTTGAATTTTATTGTTTGATTTTTTCATTTTGACCTAAAACATTTTTATTTAAGAAATACATATTTTAATTAATATAATAGTTAATTTGTCATAATTAATGCATAAATTTATTGGTTTTTTTATATTTTAAGTTTGTTTTAAATTTATAAAATTAAAAAATTTAGAAATTTCCTTTTTGAAAATAACCTATTTATAGTATAATTAAAAGCTTGTATTATTCCGTTACATCTCACATTAAATAATTATTTAAAAAAGGATTTATATTATGAGACAAACAACCATTGTCAAACACAAAGAAGTGTCAAAAAAATGATATTTAATTGATGCTGAAAACCAAGTTCTTGGTAAAGTTGCAACTTTAGCTGCATCTCATTTACGTGGAAAAACTAGTCCTTTATTCACTCCTAATGTGGATATGGGTGACAATATCATTATTATTAATGCTGAAAAAGTTATTTTGACAGCTAAAAAAGAAGAACAAAAAATGTACTATGATCACTCACTTTATCCAGGTGGGTTAAAAGTTAGAAGTGCTAAAGTTTTAAGAGCAAAAAAACCTACTGCTTTATTAGAAAGAGCTATTTATGGAATGTTGCCACACACAAAATTGGGTGACAAACAACGTAAAAATCTTTTTGTTTATGCTGGAAGTGAACACAAACAAGTTGCACAACAACCTATCAAATTGGAGGTTAAATAATAGTGAAAAAAGTTATTGCATATTACGGAACTGGTAGAAGAAAATCATCAGTTGCTAGAGTTATTTTAACTCCAGGAACAGGTGAGTTTAAAATTAATAAAAGAACTGCAAAAGAATATTTAAAATCAGATATTTTAATTCAAGATGCTTTACAACCTTTTGGAATCACAAACACTGCTGAGCAATTTAACATTCGTGTTAATGCAAAAGGTGGAGGAGTTGCTGGTCAAGCTGGAGCTATTAGACTTGGGATTGCTAGAGCTTTACTAGAAGCATCTGCTGATTATCGTAAAGAATTAAAAGTTAATGGAATGCTAACTCGTGATGCACGTGTGAAAGAACGTAAAAAATTCGGATTACGTAAAGCTAGACGTGCAAGACAATTCTCAAAACGTTAAAATTTCTTCTTTTTTTTCATTTTTATACTATAATTTTAATGCTATTTAAAATTATAGTTTTATTGGGAGCGTAGCTCAGTTGGTCAGAGCACACGGCTGATAATCGTGTGGTCGATGGTTCGAATCCATTCGTTCCCACCATTTCAAGAAATTGACCTAAAAATGCCTTTGGCATTTTTTTATTTTCTAAAAATTTTGCCTGTAGAAACGTCAATAATTTTGGATGCTTTACCAGATGGTGTGCATAAATTTCAAAAATTATTAACTTGCCAAAACTTATTTTTAGCTTCAACAAAAGTTAGCGATGGTTGGCCACTTATATTTGCGCTAGTCACATAAGCTGGGCCATATTTTTCTAGTTTTTTAATTAATTTTTGGCAATTAGGAATTCTAAATCCAAGTGTGGTTTGATCTCCTTTAGCTTCTAAAATTAAGGTGTTTGCTCCCGGTCAAAATTGATTAGAAATTCTTTTTAACTTTAAATAACTAGATGTTTTAATATATGGTTTGATTTGTTTTAAGTGAGCCGCTAAAATTAAAAATTGTTTTTCAATTGGTCTTTGTTTAATTACCATCAAATTGGTAGTTTCTTTTTTCTTAATAAAAACACCCAAACCAACAACAGTATCTGTTGTAGTTATAAACAAATTTGAATATTTTTTTATTTCAAAAATATCACTTTGTAATTTAAGTATATTTGAGTTATTTTTTAAATTAGTAATCATTGACTTTCAAAAAATAAACAAGTTTTTAAAATCAATTGTAAAATCAATTGATGTTTGTGTGTGAAAACTAACAAAACTTAAAGTAAAAGTTTCATTTTTGTTTTTTTGTTTCACAAACAAAGCAATACAAATTTGATGTTTGTTGACTAAATAAATAAAATTATTAAAACTTATTTTTGTTTTAGCTAACAAAAATAAGTTACTTAAATGTATTCGCTTACTTATTCAAGGGATTAAGTCTGGATTTGATGTTGCAACAAAAACAACTTGAGATTTACAACAATCTAAAAGCTGTGATTTTAAGTTGTTTAATTTTGTATCCAAAACCAAATTTATCCTTTTCATCTACATTTGCTGTTCTAGTTCAGCAATTAAATCACGAATTTGGATTGCTCTCTCAAAATCATGGTTTTTTGCAGCATCTTTCATCTCAACTTGCAAACTTTCAATGTGTCTTTGCAGTTCTTTTTTAGATTTTCTTTTCTCTCGCATAAGTTCCGCCAAACTTGAATAAGTTTTAGGATTTAAACTTTGTGGAATAGGTTTAATGATTGTTTTAGGAATAATATCATTTTTTTTATTATAAGCTATTTGTAATTCACGTTTTTTCTTGTTATCTTCAATAACAGCAGCCATACTTTGGCTAATTTTATCAGCAAAAAACACAACTTTTCCTCTATCATTTCTAGCGGCTCTACCAGCTATTTGAATTAAAGATGATTTAGACCTAAAAAATGATTCGTGATCAGCATCTAAAACCAAAATTAATGAAACTTCAGGCAAATCAACCCCTTCACGCAAAAGATTAATTCCAATAACAGCATCATAAATGCCTTTTCTTAATTTAATTAGGATTTCATCACGCTCAAAAGTTGTAAAATCTGAGTGAATATAATAAACTTTTTGTTGTTTTTCTTCTTGTAAATATTTACTAATTTCTTCACTCAACCGTTTTGTTGTAGTTAGGATTAATGTTCTTTCATTTTTGGCTTTTTGTTCCAATAAATATTGATAAATTTTTTCCATCTGATTTTCAGTGCTAACTATTTCAATTACAGGATCTAAAAGGCCTGTGGGTCTAATAATTTGTGTAACAACTTCACCATTAGACTGTTCAATTTCATAATTAGAAGGAGTGGCTGAAACAAAAATTTTTGAGTGGTTATACTGTTCAAATTCTAGGAATTTCAAAGGTCGATTATCAAGGGCTGAAGGTAACCTAAAACCGTAATCAACAAGATTTTGTTTTCGGGAACGATCGCCTTCATACATTGCATTTAATTGTGGAATCATCATATGAGATTCATCTATAATTATTAGTGAATCTTCTGGTAAATAATCTAGTAAAGTAAAGGGTTTTTCACCTTCCTTACGCCCATCGATGTGGCGGGCATAATTTTCAATTCCAGAACAATATCCAAATTCCAAAAGTGAGTCAATATCATTAGTTACTCGTTCCTTTAACCTTTGTTTTTCTACTAGTTTTTGTTCTTTGTCAAAAAAATCTAATCGACTTTCTAACTCAATTTGAATAGTTTCAACAGCTTTTTTGATTGTGTCTTTTTTGACTGTATAGGCGCTTGCTGGATAAATTGTATAACCTTTATAAATTCGCTCAATCTTTTTGCTAGTTGGATGAATTGTTGCAATGGTTTCAATAATATTGCCATCAAATTCAACACGAATATTGAAACTATCATCTCAAGCCGGTGCTATTTCAACTAAATCACCTTTAATATTAAAAGTTCCTGGTTTCAAATCTGTATTGTTGCGTTCATATCCAACTTTTACAAGTTCAATAGCAAAATTTTGAGGTTTGAATTCCATTCCAATCTCAATGTTAAAAAAACTAGAAATATATTCTTCTGGATTCAGTGCACCATAGATGGCTGCAACTGAAGAGACTACAACTGTATCTCTTCTCATTGAAAGCGCATTTAGTGCCGACATCCTCATGGCTTCTAAATCCATATTGGTTTTACTGGTTTTGTCAACATAAACATCTTTTGATGGTAAATAAGCTTCTGGACGATAAAAATCAAAGTTTGAAACAAAATATTCAACTCTGTTGTTTGGGAAAAATTCCTTAAATTCACTAAAAAGTTGTGAAGCAAGTGTTTTATTGTGCAACAAAACAAGTGTTGGTCTATTAATTTCTTTTATAACATTGGCCATTGTAAAAGTTTTTCCAGAACCTGTTACCCCAAGTAAAACTTGATTTTTTCTATTTTCCTTTAGACCCGCAACAAGTTCTTGAATTGCTTTAGGTTGGTCTCCGCTTGGTTTATACTTTGAAACTAAGTCAAACATATTTTTTTCCTTTTAATTTAAACTAATATATTTTAGTTTAATTTGTAACAATGTTGTAAAATTTTTAGTTATGAACAAAATTAAAAAATTATTTTTATTTAGTGCTCCTATAATTCCTATTTTTGCTGTTGTTGCTTGTGGCAACACTCAATCTTTTTCTAATCAGTATTTACATGAAAAAGATGTTTTGGACAAGTATGTGATTTTAAATCCTGATGACAAAACTTTTACACTGGATTTGAGCAAAACAGATTTGACTAAAATTGATAGTAATGCTTTCACTCAATTTAAAGATAGAGTTTTTTCTCAAATTAAAAATTTAGATGCAGCGTCAAATAAAACAAATTCAGATGAAAAGAAAAAACAAATTGAACAAAAAGTTTACTATCTTTCCAAAATTATTTTTCCAGCATCACTAAAGGAAATTGGTCCACGTGCTTTTGAAGCTGATACTTCATTTTTACAAGGTAAGGAAGGCCAAAAAATTACTGAACTTGATTTTTCTAAGTCAACTAACTTAGAAAAAATAGATGAATTTGCTTTTGCAAATAATGCTATAACTAATTTAAAATTACCAAGTTCTCTAACTTTTATTGGTCAAGGAGCATTTCAAAGAAACAAAATTAGTTCTCTAGAATTATCTGAAAATTCAAAATTAAGCATAATAGAAACTGGTGCATTTTTTGAAAACTCATTGGAAAACATAGACTTTTCAAACACTAGCACAATTAGACAAATAAGTGCGGGAGCATTTGAAAACAATCAAATTCAAACAATAACTTTTAGCCAAAACAACACAGCTGTCACAATTAGCCCCTCTGCTTTTAAAGGAAATTCAATCAAATCTGATAATGAAATTAAAAATTTACCAACTAATAGCAAAGTAACAAATATTTTTAATTAATTTGTTTTAACAAAATAAGTGAACTAGTATGTTAAAAATCATTGAATTTCAATCATCAAATATCAACCCTTTTTATCGCGAAGGTGTTAGAGCTCTCAATTTGCCTTTAGAAATAACTATTCCATTAGCTGTTTTATTTTTTATCTTATCTATAGCAACTTTGTCATTACATGGCTATACTAGAAAAAAAATAAAGGCTTTTAAGGAGTTGCAACTTAAAGAATATATAAAAGATAATCCAAAAGATAAACATATTACATATGAAAAAGCAAAATTATACTTACCTTCTTGAGAAAGAATGAAGTATAATTCTCATTTTTTTATGGCTATAATATTTTTTGTAGCTGGTTTAGTTTTTGCACTTGGAAACACACTTACCACTTTGTAAACTACAATAAAACAACTACTTTATAAAGTAGTTGTTTTATTTTTGTCTTTTTTTATTTTTTCAAAATATCTTTTAGATTAGTTTTATAAACTTCTACTCCAGGTTGGTCAAAAGGATTTAAATCTAATAAGTATGCCGACATTGCACAAGCCTTTTCAAAAAACATCACAAGTGCACCAAAAGTTTTTTCACTAGTGTCTGCAATCTCGATTACAATGTTTGGATTTTGACCAATATAGGTATGTGCTTTAGTTGTAGCTTCAAAAGCTGCCTTATTAACTTCATGAACTGTTTTTTTAGCTAAATAATTCAACCCATCTAAATCACCCACTTCTTCATCAATAACAATGTCATATTTAGGTTCGCGAACAAAAAGAACAGTTTGAAAAAATATTTTAGAACCTTCTTGAATGTATTGCCCAAGTGAGTGCAAGTCTGTTGTAAAAATAGCTGATGCTGGTCAAAGTCCAGTTTTCTCTTTCCCTTCGGATTCACCAAAAAGTTGTTTCCACCATTCATTAAAGTAAGCTAAATTTGGTTCATAGCCCACAAGAATTTCAACTTTATATTTTCCTTTTTTGTCATTAAAAAGTAAAGAACGAGCTGCTGCATATTTATAAGCCAGATTCTGTTCTAAATTATCTTGGCTAAAAAGAATATTAGCTTCTTTTGCTCCTTGAATTACGTCATCTACATTAAGTCCAGCACATAACATTGGGAAAAATCCAACGGATGAAAGTACACTAAAGCGACCACCTATGTTGTCTAAAACAACAAATGATTCATAATTTTGCTTTTTAGCAATGTTTAAAAGTGTGCCTTTATTGGCATCTGTGGTAACAAAAATGAATTCATTTGCATGTTTACCAACTTGTTTTTCAAGAAGATTTTTAAAAAAACGAAAAGCTATAGAAGGTTCGATTGTTGTTCCTGATTTAGAAATAACATTGATTGCAAACTTTTTGTTTTCAACATAATGTAATTTTTGGTATAAATCAGTTGATGATAAACTAGTTCCAACAAAAATAACTTCCATTTTTCTATCAATTGGATGCAAACCTTGAACAAAATCAATTGCTGCTTTTGCCCCTAAAAACGAACCACCAATTCCAATAACTACTAAAACCTCAACTTTTTTAGAATGAAGTTTTTGGGAAATTGCCTTCATTTTTTCCAACTCTTTTGCATTTACAGCATTTTCAGGAAAATCTTTTCAACCCAAAAATTCAAAACCTTTTGTAGCTAGATTATTCATACCATAATGAATTTCTGAAATTTTTGCCTCTAATGAGGCAAAATTTAGGTCTCTACTAGTTTTTATATCTAATTTTAAATTCATTTATTTGTTCCTTTGCTCTTTTTTTTAAATTCACAAAACCCTTTGCAGTTGGGCATAGCAAGCAATTAGGTTGCTTTGGCTTTGTAAGAAATCTTTTTCACAAATTATCTCTTAAAGATGCTTTTTTATTTCTGTGACTTACAGTCAAAACATCGACTTCAATACTTTCGCCAATAGCATAATAATGTGAAATTGGTTTTTTATTCAAAAGTGTTTTATTTACAAAAACCACTCCTTGATAGTCATTTGGTAAATCACACCAAAAATAACTATTATTTAGTGATTTAATTTTACACAAAACTCGTTGTCCTACTTGCATAATAAAATTATATTATAATTCAAAGATATTAATTTGGTCTTTTTTAGAAAGTGTTCCAAACACACCCATTTCAGTTAATTTTTGAGTAATAGTTTGATTGGTTTCTGTTCTTTTTACAAAATCCTCTATAGATTTAAAGGGTTTTTCCTTTCTTGCTTTAACAATGTTAATCGCATTGACATCACCAATACCATCTAGTGAGGAAAAGGGAGGGATGAGTGCATTATTCTCATAATCAATTTGCCATTCTGTAGCTTCTGAACGATACAAATCTATTTTTTGAATTTCAAAACCACGAGCTTTTAATTCCATAACAATTTCAAGCATATAGCACAAATCTTCTTCTTTTTTTGTTGCTTTCTTAATTTTCATTCTTTCTTTTAAATCCTTAACAATGGGTTCTAACTGCCTTGGATTTAAAATCATTTTATCAATATCTTTTGTATTGGAACGAATAGAAAAATAAACAGCATAAAAAGCAAGTGGATAATAAAGTTTAAAAAATGCAAGTTTTCAAGCTTTGGCCACATAAGCAGCAGCATGAGCTTTTGGAAAAAGATAACTAATTTTTTGCAAGGAATCAATGTATCAATTAGGTACATCTTTTTCAATCAAAAGTTTTTCTTGATTTGCATTAATCCCTTTGCCTTTTCTAACTTGTTCCATAATTTCAAAGGCATCATAAGAAGCCAAACCCTTGTTAATTAGGTAAAGCATTATATCATCACGACAAGAAATAACATCTTTAATTGTTAAATTTTCTTTGGTGATCAAACTTTCTGCATTCCCTTGTCAAACATTTGTTCCATGAGCAAGACCACAAATTGCAATAATATCAGCAATACTTGATACTGGAGCAGTCAAAAGCATTCCTCGAACAAAGTGAGTACCAAATTCAGGAATACCCATTGCTCCTGTTGTTTCACCTGCAATTTGTGATGGTTGAATTTTAAGACTTTTAGTTGATTTAAAAAGTTCTAAAATTTTTGGATCATTCTTAGGGATTTGCTCAGCTTTTAAATTTGTTAATTTTTCAAGCATTAATAAAATCACAGGATCATCGTGACCTAAAATATCAAATTTTAAGATGTTATTTTGCATTGGTTTGTAATCAAAATGTGTTGTTTTTCAATCTGATTTTTCATCATTTGCGGGATAGTTAACTGGTGTAAAGTCTTCAATTTCATAGTCATTTGGAATTACAACAATACCTCCGGCATGCCGACCACTAGTTCGTTTTACTCCACTAGCTTTTGTTGATAAAAAGTCCATAAATGTGTTTGTAAAATAACTAAGTTCTATATTAGAATCAAAACGTTTATTTATTTGAGATTTTATTTCACCCAAATTTCTGGCATACCCAAAAACTGTTTTTTCAGCACTAGTTAGCACTGTTCCAGCACGAAATGTGTTTTTTTCACCAAAGATTTTACGAATAAAATTGTGCATTTTTAATTGAATATCACCCGCAAAGTTTAAATCAATATCAGGAACTTTTTCTGCATTAAATCCTAAAAATGTCTCAAATGGAATATTTTGACCATCTCGGTCTAAGGGTTGGTCACAATTGGGACAATTTTTGCTAGGTAAGTCAAAACCGCATAAAATTTCAGGTGCTTCTGAAAATTCTACATATTGACATTTCAAACAAACATAGTGGGGTTTTAAAGGGTTTACATCAGTAATACCAACTAAATATGCCACAATTGAAGAGCCAACAGAACCTCTGGAATCAACAATTGAACCTTCTTTTTTTGCTTCTTCAACTAATTGTTTAGAAATTCAATAAACAACATCAAATCCTTGTTGTATAATTGGGTCCAATTCTTTTTTAATTCTATCTGAAATTAATTGTGGAAGTGGATTTCCGTATTTTTTGTGTGCAACTTCATAAGCAAAATCTCTCAATTTTTGACTCGAATTTTCAATTTTAGGCGGATATAAATTTTCTTTAATTATTTCAATATTGTTATCAATTTGATTTGCAATCAAATTTGAATTTTTTACAACAATTTCAAAAACCAATTCGGAATTATTTAAAAAAGAAAATTGATCAATAAGTTCTTGTGTATTAAAAAAGTATTTATCAGGAAAAATATGAGAGTTTTTATCTTTATCTCTATAATCAAAAAGTGGATGAGCCGATCCACCAACACCTTTGGCATAAATGTATAATTCATGAAAAATTTTTTCACGAGGTTCGCAATAACGAACATCACCTACTGCCACAACTGGTTTATTATATTTTTTTCCCAAACTCACTAAATAAGAAAGTGCATCATAAATATGCTCTTCCTTCACAATTTCACGTTTAATTAAATGAATGAAAGCTATAGGTGGGGGTAATTCTATAAAATCATAAATATCTATAATTTCTTCAACTTCTTCTTTTAAACCATATAGCAAAAACTCAAAAATTTGAGAATTAGGACCACCTGTTCCTATTATCAAATCACTATCTTTTTCAAGCTTATCATAAAAAAGCAAAGGCTTATTAGCAATTAAATTATCTGTGTTAGCAATAGAAATCATTTTATAAAGTTTCTTGAGTCCTACTTGATTTTTAGCAATGACTGTAAGTTCCTTAGAAAAAACTCGATCAGGTTTAAGTTCAAAAATAGTACTTTTTTGGTTTTGCAAACTAGACAAAGTTGAAACTTTTTGTTCCACAAATTGTTGTAAAAAAGATTGCCAGACTTGAGCTAACACTTTGGCATCATAATCAGCACGGTGAGCAACTGTCTCATCATAAATTACACCAATAGTTTTGCTAACATTCTTAAGACTATGGCTTTTTAAACTCGGAAGTAGAAAACGGGCCACTTCTAAAGTATCAATAATAGGTGTTAAAATTTTTGTTTTACCTTCATTTATAAAGAGTTTTTGTAAAAATTTAAAATCAAATTTTGCGTTGTGAGCAACCATAACTGAATCTTTAATAATATTTGAAATTTTTCTAAAAGCTTCTGATTTAGAAATACCTTGCTCATCTATCATTTGTTGAGTAATATTTGTAATGGTTGTAATTTTAGATGGAATTTTGACTCCAGGATTTACAAAAAATTGATGTTCTTCTACAATTTCATTATTTTCTACAACAACAGCACCAAATTCAATAATTTCAGAATATTCTGGACTTAATCCAGTTGTCTCTAAGTCTAAAACAACATATCTAGACTTGAGCAAGTTAAAATCTTCATTCAAATTCAAAACTTTTTTAATTTGTGATGAAATTGTTGAAAATGTTGAACCATAAATTGCTTTAATATTAGATTTTTTTATTTCTTTATAAAAATCTGGAAAAGCTTGCACAGAATCTAAATCAGCAATCCCAATAGCAGTGTGTCCAAATTGTTTGGCTATCTTCACATAATCTGCAGGGCTTGAAATTCCATCCATAGTGGATTTGGATGTTCTAGCAGTTAATTCAACACGTTTTTCTACTGCTTCATCCACTAAATTTAAAGAAAAATCTTTAGGTTTTTCTATAACTTTTATTTTTCTAGGTTTAAGTTCGATTATTTCTTTATAAATATTTTTAGGATCTACTATTTCAGCTCAAACTTGCACATAATCATTTTCATCAATCTCTAAGGGTTTGGCCAAATTAAAATAATCTACTTTGACTGCTTCCTTATAAAATCCATCTACAATAAACAAGTTATAACGAAATCTATTATTTTTAGTTTTACCACTATTAATTTTATAAACTTGACCAACAAAAGTAACAAAAGGTTCCGGATATGTTCTGATATCTTCTAATTTTATGCTTTTAAAATCTTCCAATTTTGTAGTATTGGTTGTTTTTTTAGAAGATTTAGGGGTTTCAGCAAAAGGTTTAACAATATGAGTGGACTGTGGAGGTGGGGTAAAAACTTCAGGTCTATCTTCAAAAATAACATTTATTTTTAAATTTTTTAACCCAAATTTCTCACCTTTGTTTAAAAAAACTGGTTCATATTTTAAAAATTCTTCATATTGTTCTTTATTAAAAATAAATATCGAAAATTCTGCACAACGATTTTCTATTATTTCACATCTTTGAAAAAAATTACGTTCATTTGTAATTAATTTCATTAAAAAATTGGAATATTCCAAAAATTCTTCAGCACTAAAACAATTTTGTTTAAAATCTAATTTCAAACTTATCTTAAAAGAGTGCTCTTTTTGATAATTTTTATTAATTTGCATCACTAAATAAAATAGTGATTCTACATCTTTTATCTTTGGGATTGTCTCTTTTTCTATAGTCAAATCAAAAACATCATCATTAGAAGTGTTGTGAATTAAAACTGCATCTTCTCAACTAGATGGGATTTGCCATTTGATAAAATCGCAAAATTTTTTAAGTGCAATATTCATAACTCTCTTTTCAATAAACTTGTTAATTTTATAATGTTTTGCAATTTTTAAAAACTAATAATTAATATAATTGCAAAAAATAAAAAAACAAAAGATGTTGAATCAAACCTATCAAAAACTCCACCATGACTTTTGATTATTTTTGAAAAATCTTTTATCTTTAAAAGTCTTTTTATAAATGAAAAAAATAAATCTCCAATAATTGCAACTATTGGTAAAATAATAATTAATAATGTTTGAAAAACAACAAGTTTGGAAACTGGTGGAATTATTGAATGTCCAAAAAATACAATTAAAGAAATAAATAAAGCACTAAAAATAAAAGCTGATATAAAACCTTCCAAACTTTTATTAGGGGAGATTTTTAATGAAAAATGAAAAATTTTTTGACCAAAAAGGGTTCCTGCAAAATATCCAAAAACATCTGAAAAAACTGCTATAAAACCTAAAAATAAAAGCAAATAAATGTTAAAAATGTTTATTATTCATATTAATTTAAAAAAAATAGTTGCTAAATAAATTACAATAAATGTAATTATGCTATTCAAAATTACTTGTTTTTTATTATTATTTTTAAGTTCTAATAAAAAAATAATAACTACTACAACTAATACAATTAAAATATTGTAATCTTGAAATTGTTCACTTATTAATTTGACTAATATGGATGATTCCTTATTGTCATTTAAGTTATTATTAAATAATAAAGTTTCAATAACATGAACTGGCAAAAAATAAGCATAAAGTGGAATCAAACTTAAAACTATTGTGGAAAGTTTATTAAGTTGAAAATGCTGAATAATTTCATAAACACTATAAGCAAGAGCAAGGCCAAACACAATCAAACCTATGATCTTCCCTGTTACATTTGCATAATAAGTTATAAATAAGATAGGAAAAACAAGAAGAAGCATTATAAAACCAAAAATACTTCTTCTTACTAAATCATTTATTTTTTCGCTTTTGAATTTCAACATTTTAATTTTAAAAGTTTAATAGTGATGCTGATTTTTCACTTAAAATTTTTTCAATTTTTTCAATAATTTTGTCAACTTGCTTTTGAATTTTATCTAAATAATCTTTTTTTTCATCTTCACTTAATTCTTCATTTTTTATAATTTTATTCACATCTTGACGAATTAAGCGAACTTTCACTTTAGCTTCTTCTTCATATTTTTTCAATGATTTAACTAATTCTTTTCTTTTGTCTGTTGTTAATTCTGGAAAAATTAAGCGAACTTGATTAGCTTCTTTTTGAACTTGAACTTCAAGTTTGTGTGCAACAATTGCACTAGCAATTTCTTTAACTAAATTTGTTTCATATGGACGAATTAAAAGTTGGAGAGCTGAAGGAACTGTAATGGTTGCAACTTCATTTATTGGTGTTAAAGTTCCATAATAGTCAACTTTAATTGCAGCTAGAATTTGAGGGTTAGCCCTTCCAAT
This sequence comes from Mesomycoplasma bovoculi M165/69, assembly GCF_000524555.1. Lineage (NCBI taxonomy): Bacteria > Bacillati > Mycoplasmatota > Mycoplasmoidales > Metamycoplasmataceae > Mesomycoplasma > Mesomycoplasma bovoculi. The sequence goes on from NZ_CP007154.1 coordinate 728,280, forward strand.
ATTAATTTTTGAAAAACTTTTTTCTAAGTGTGAAAAAACTTCTTGAGCTTTAGTATCTACTAAATTTGTAAAAAAACTTATTTCCTTTTTATTTTCCATGTTTAATATACCTTTGTGTGTTTTATGTTACCTTGAATTACTTTAACAATTGAATCTTCTTCTTTTATATCAAAGATTACTAATTTTAAATTATTGTCTCTAGCCATTGAAAACGCTGTAGAATCCATAACTTTTAAGTTTTTTTCAATAATTTCATCATAAGTTATTTCATCATAACGAATTGCGTTTGGATTGGTGTTAGGATCTGAGTCAAAAACTCCATTTACATTATTTTTCCCAACTAGAATTAATTTAGCTCCCATTTCAGATGCAAACAATGTGGTTGCACTGTCTGTAGTAAAGTAAGGACGACCTGTACCTCCTACAAAAATAATTATATTGTTATTTTCCAAATATTTTTTAGCTTTTTCATTAATGTAATATTCACAAACTCGAGGGTCTGTGCTAATGGAGGACAAAACTCTGGTTTTAAGTCCTAAATCATTAAAAACTGATTCTAAGGCCAAACCATTCATGATAGTTGCCAACATTCCTATATAATCAGCTTTATTACGCTTAATCCCATTTTTTTCTGCAGAGGCTCCACGTCAAAAGTTTCCACCTCCTATCACAATAAGAATTTTGTGACCTAATTTTTGTACTTGCGCTAACTGTGAACCTATATTTCTAACTAGTTCATAATCAATTGCAAGTGATTTTTGTTTATTTGCAAGGCTTTCGCCTGATAATTTAATTAATATTGTTTCTGGCATAAATTTACTAACTTGTCTTAATTGAAGTTTATTGCTAAACTTTATATAAATTTTAATTAATAATACTAAAAAAATAAACTATTTATAGACAAAAAAGCAATTTTTTTTATTTTTTAGTATTTTTGAACAATAAAATTTAATTATAAGTATGATTGCAAAGATATTTAAGAAATTTTCACTCACAAGTGGTATGATCCTACCAGTATTATCACCACTTGTTCTATTTAGTCAACAACTAAATGAAAAACCAATTCAAAACATTAGTTTTGATTTTGATGATTTGGCCAAAAATCTTAATTTTCACAAATTTGCTAATACTGCAAATAGAGATATCAAAATTGGTGTAATGCTTTATAATTCAACTAAAAATCAAAACCAATTATTATTAGAAAATTTACAAAAAATTTTTAATTATTTTGTTAGTTCACCTAAAATTATAACAACCAATTTTAGTTCCGAACAAAGCTGAGTGGAAGGTTTAGAAATGTTACACAACCAAAATGTGGAACTAATTTTACATCTATACCCTTTGAATTTAGACTTTTTACTAAAGAAAATTAAAATTAAAAATACAACATTTGATTTTAGTGAAATTCTTAATTTTTATAGCAACACTGATGGAGTAGTGCACTTTTTTGATGCTGATAATCCAGTTGGAAAATCTGTATTTACTCAACTTTCTATTTTAGCAAAAACAGATAACAAACAAAGGCGAAAACATTCTCCACTAACAATAACAAAGACAATAGATAGTCAAGGGTCTGGCTTAATTGCTCCTCATTTTGTGATTCCAAAATTAAAATACAAAATTGAAAACCAATTTAGAAGTGCAAAAATAGAGTATTATCCAGCCATTGTTAGTGGTGCTTTATTTAGCCAATTATTAGCAAATTATAGCTCTTTACAAAATTCTAAAACTAATAATCAAAATATTTGAGCAGCACTTTCTTTAAATAGTTTAAACTCTGATAATCAAAATTTTTCTTTTAATGGAATGCATGCTGCAGAAGGATTTGGTTATATAAATTATGATAAATCTTTGCGTTTTTTAAGTGGGTTAGAACCTAATTCAGAGCGTATATCTCAAGATTATAATGAATCTAAAACTTTTTCTATGTTTAATATGAGCAAAGGTGACAAATTATCTGCTTTGTTGTTTTTTGCTCCTAAAAATTACAAAAAATTTTTTGATAATACTTCTGAAATAATAAAAGAAAAACCAACAACTGGATGACAAAACATTTGAAACCACTTGCAATTTTGAAAACCTTGGTTTCAAAACAAATCAAAAGTAATTAATCAAACAAAGGAAGAACAAGTACTAAATAATGATTTTAATATTTATTTAGAAGTTTTGAAGGGTTCTTGACAAGTGCTTATGGTTGCAGATTCGCAACTAACAAATTTTGATAAAATAAATTTTCAAGCATTTGAAGATGGAGTTTATAGATTGCGTGTTGAATCTAAAAATTTTAATTCAAACTTAAATTATAAATATAGTGTTTTTTGAACAATTGACAAATTTAATGTTGATGCATAGTTAAAAGAATTAATGCACTAACAATCCCCAATGCAAATAAAATCAAGGTGATATGTCAAGATTTAGATGATTGGTTTCGCAAATGTATAAATTCAGGAACTAATTCTACAACAACAACAAAAGATAAAATAGCTCCACCACTTGCATTAAATAATGGCAAAATTCAACCTTGTTGTTGGAAAAATTTATTTGCAAATGCACCAATAACAATAATTGGAACAAGAATTAGTGTAGTTAAAATGTTATAAATAATGGATTTAAAAATAGTTTGCCCATACTGAACTTGACGATAGTGAACAATCAAAATTTCAATCAACATATGAGCAACAAAAGTACCTATTAAAAATCAATTCACCTTGTCACCAGCAGTAACTTTGGCAACTAAGGAACCTAAAACAAAACCATCAATACTTCGATGAGAAAGCAATAAAATTATAGCTAATCAAGCTTTTTTTGGGTTATCAACATCTGAAAAGTTTATGATGTGATCACTATGATCATGACCTTGATGGTTGTTGTGAACTTCACCACCAAAAAAGCGCACAAAAACATATCGAAATACAAAAACAACAGCAAGCCCAACAATTGAACCACCACCAATAATTAAACCGAGTGGAACTAAATGATTCATATTAGTTTGTTTTATAGCAAATGCTTCTGCACCTTCAAAAGATTCGCGCAAAAGCCCAACAGTGGCAACCATAAGAAGTAACCCTGAGCTAAGTGCATATAGATAAATATTACTTGATGGTTTGATTTTTGGCTTAATTCAAGCTACTAAAAAAACTAATAAAATTGGTACAGCTAAAATAATAGCTAAAAATGTTCACAAATTAACAAATACATCAAAATAAAAATTTTTACTATGATAAATAAATGAGGAGATAAGAACACCTCTTTCTACTTATAAAAAAATATAAATTCAAAATTATATAATAAAAATTTTTTATTTTTTAATAATAAGTGAATTTTGATTCATATCAGGATGTTTGTCAAGTCCTAAATAATCTAAAATTGTTGGTGCTATCTGTGCTAAACTACCATTTTCTAATTTCAAATTTTTATCTGTGGTAATTAACATCACAGGAAATGAAGTGTGTTTTGTAGATGGTTTGTTGTTTTCATCCTCTGTAAGTTCTGCATTCCCATGATCTGCTGTAATAAATAGAGTATAGCCATTGTCTTCAACTCATTTAACAATTCTTCCAATTTGAGCATCTAAAACTTCACAAGCTTTAATAGTTGATTGTAAATTACCAGTATGACCGACCATATCAGGATTTGCAAAGTTCATAATTACCAAATCATATTGGCCGCCTTGTTCAATCAAGGTGTTTGTAATTTCTACAGCTGACATTTGTGGTGCGTCAGCATATGATTCAACTTTAAGTGAATCCACTAAGATTCTCTTTGCTTTATCAAGTTCTAATTCAACTCCACCATCCATAAAAAATGTAACATGAGCATATTTTTGAGTTTCAGCTAATCTGAGTTGAGATAAACCTGCTTCTGAAATAACTCTTCCCAAAGGATAATTAACTTTCATCTCTTCAAAGGCAATATCACAATCAATTCCTTCGTACTTCATCATTGATACAAAAACATTGGTTTTTATAGCTTTTTTAGGTTGAAAATCATATAAATTGGTCCCTAAAATTAAATGTGACAACTGTCTTGCTCGGTCAGGTCTAAAATTGAAAAAAATCACTGAATTATTGTCAGTCAAAAAATCAGAATTTAGTATTTCAGAATTAATTGCTGGCATAAAAAATTCATCTGTAATTTGATTAGAATATTGTTCATTTATATAATCTTTTACATTCACAAAAGTTTTAGCACTTTCTCCACAAATAGCTTTATAACCAAGTTCAACACGATCAAACATTTTATCCCGATCCATTGAATAAAAGCGACCCGCAATACTTGCAATTTTATAACCTGGTTTTTGTGATAATTTTGCTTCTAATTTTTCTATAGAAGACAAAATTGAACTTGGAGCAACATCACGACCATCACCTAAAACATGAACATTCAATTTTTCCACTCCATATTGAGATGCAAAGTCAATTAAAGCAAAAAGATGTTCCTCATGTGAGTGCACACCACCTGGCGATAAAAGACCTATAATTTGCAAGGGTGTGTTGGTTTTTATAGAATTTTCAAAAGCTTTAATAAATTTTTCATTTTTAAAAAATGATTTTGTTTCAAGGGCATTATTGATAATGGAAATTCCAGTATAAACAACAAAACCTGCTCCAATTGTTAAGTGCCCTACTTCACTATTACCCATTTGACCTGCTGGCAAACCAACAAATTCACCTGATGCTTGAATAAGTGAATTTGGATAATTTGCAAACAAATTATCAAAATTAGGTGTTTTGGCTAAAGCAAAACCATTTCCTTGTTTGTCTGCTCTAATTCCAAGGCCATCTATAATTGTTAAAACAACAGTTTTTCTTTGTTTTGTGTTCATTTTTCTACCTATTTTGCATTTTTCACTGAACGCATTACAGCCCGAACTTGTGCTTCAGATGGTTTTCTTCCCATTTGCATATACATTGCTCTAATCATGTTTTCATTGATTGGAGGGTTTTCCTTAATTTGTTTTTCAAACATCTTTTTAGAAACCACTAAAGCAATGATTCCTCCAACAATAAACATAATAATTGCAACAGCAATAGTGATTCCGATTCAACCACCTAAAGATACACCCCCAGCTGTTGCTGCTATATTATCAACTGTTTGACTTTCGCTTTGTAATAATTTAATCATTTTTACTCCTTATTTTTCAAATTTAATTTATCCAAAACTTTTTGAGTGATACTAAAGTGATATTTTACATTGTTATACAAAAAATCTTCACCATGTTTTTGAATTTCCAAAATACAATAGCTTACTATTTTATCAATTTGATTTGAACCAGCAGGTAATTTAGTTTTTCATTTTTTTTCGCGTCGAAGCATTTTAGAAGTCAAATGATCTTTTGCAATAATTGAAGCTGCTCCTGCTTGTTTTAGTCACTCATCTGCTTTTTTGGCTAAAATAATTGGATATTTTTTAAGATTTCAAGGTTTGGTTTTAAATTGATTGTAAATTTTTTGCAGGTAGGCAAAAAATTTCTCCGATGAAACAAAACCATCTATAAAAACTTGACTAATTTTTAAATTTGAAAAATGATTTTTAGCAAGTTTTTTTAAAATTTTCAAATATAGTATAGCTTTAATTTCATGAGAATTATAACCTTGATTAATTAAATCATTATATTTATCCATATCCAAACTAATAACTTCAAATATAATTTTTTCCTTTAATTGATTAGCAATTCTACTCAATTTAATTTCATTCAAGATTTTAGAATCAACTATTTGCTCAATGAGTTCTTGTTCTATTTCTTCAATTTTAAACAAAGTACAACAAACTGTTAAATTAGTAAAATATTCACCAACACCAACTTCATCACATCCAACAATATACTTGGATTTATCAATTTTATGTTCAAATTCATAGGTTTTCAAACTATTTTTCACTATGTTCCTTAATTTTTTGATAAATTTTTTGAAGAATTAAATTTTGATTAATTTTCCAATTAATATAATCAATAACTTCAATAGGATAGTTTTTTGCCTTGATAAAATTGACAGTGTCTTTAAAAATAGCATAATTCATTTCTGTTGTTTGTTCAAAGTCCGCCAAACAAAAACCAATAATAATTTGATTATTAGTATCCATAACAACAACATCAATTGTTAAGTTACCTATTTTATAATCCTTTTGAATTGTTAAATTCATAGGTAATTCAGACAATTTTTTAAACAAATTATTCTGAAAGTCTATAAAACGATTGTTTTTAATTTTATACTTTCATTTATCATCATCTTTATCCGCATAACTTAATTGTTGTTGTGGTGACAAATCTAAAAATTGTATTCATTGCTTGAACATTTCTAGGTCTTTGGAATTTGAATTATTTATAATTTCATCTCCTAAAATAGATTTGCAAATAATCATTTTTTCTTTAGCCCTTGAAGTAGCAACATTTAAAGCATGTTTTCCACCTTTTCTTGCTATGTAAGTTGAGGTTAAAGATGTTGTGGAATCATAAACAACAGACATAATTAACAGATCTGCTTCCTCTCCTTGTATATTTTCAAGATTATTAACAATAAGTGAACCTTGAGACATAAATTTTTCCAAATCTGGATATGAGTCAAAAATTATTTTTTCAATAACATTTTGCTGAGCAGCATTAAAAGATAATAAAATAATTTTTTTGTATTTGTCTATATTTTCTTGCGCCAACCTTACAACTAGTTCTGCTTCTTTTGTGTTTACTTGATTGTTTCACTCGCCCCCAACATTAATCACTTCAATACTTTTATCAATAGCTTGTTTAAAGTGATCTGCTACTTTTAAATCCGATTCATAAAAGTGCTTAGAATTAAATGTCATCAAAGCAGCGTTTTTAGAACGATAGTTTTTATCAAGCAAAACATTGAAGACACCTATAGAATTAACATACTCTAAAAGTGAGTCAATATTGCCAAAAGCATCATCTTCATATTGTTCAGAAGACTTACTAGTGAATCAACGAACTGGTTGCATTTGTTTTTGATCACCTGCAAATATTTTTATTTTTGCTAAATGCATTAATGGAAAAGCTTCTTCTAAAAACATTTGTGATGCTTCATCAATAATTAAATAATTAAATTCCTCTTTTTCAAACATAGTTAATTCAGTATCTGGTGTTGTTATTAAAATAGGAAATAAAACATTAATAATTTGAAAATGTTTTAGTAAAAATTGTTGAGGTAAAATTTTATTATTTTGTTTTACACTCATTCTAAAATCTTTGTATAGTTGTCTTAAGTTTGGATCTGAGTTAATTTTGCTAACAATTTTCACAATTTTGCTGCAATGATATATAAATAATTTTTCATCATCATTTACTTGATTAATTTTGGGGAAACTTAAAGTTAAAAAATCATTAACATCAGATAAATCTGAAACTTCTAAATTTTCAATTTTTTCAAAAATATCACTCAAATTTCCATTGTAATTCTGTAATTTACTTAAAATTAAATAAATATCTTTTTCAAGTGTTTTTTTAAAATTTTCTGATATTTTTTCATATCACTTTAATTTTCGTTTAAATATTTGTTCTAAAATTTTTATCCGAAGTTTTTTAGCTTTTTTTGGCGATTCACTTGGGTTAATACTAATTTTTTTGTTTAATTGAAAAATAATTTCTGCAATATTTAAACTAAATATTGAATTAGATTGCTTAATTGTCTTGTAAGCTTCGAGTTTTGAGTCTATTAAATTACTGTTTGAAAAAATTTTATTAACAATTCTTATATATTCTTTATCATATTGTGAAAATAAAGTGATAGATTCAATATCTTGCTTATCACTAAACTCTTCAATTCATTGTATGTATTCTTGTATAGGTGCATAAAAGTTTTTGTAATTTTCACTTTTATCATTAACCACAAACAAGCAAAATAAAGACATTTTTTTCAATCGATTTCTCAAAACAGTTAAGGCGGCTTGTTTTTGAGAACTCACTATGGCTCTTTGTTTGTTTATAATGATGTTTGTGATAATGTTTGCAATAACTTGAGATTTTCCAGTACCTGGTGGACCTCAAATGATAGTGTTTTGTAATAATGAAGAGATATGTGCGTAATCTTGAATAAAATTGGTGGGTTGAATTTTAAAAAAACCATCAAAATTATCTGAAAATATAATGTTTTCAACTTTGTTTTTACAAATATTTTTGTTTATTTCCACTTCAAGTAAATTCTGAATTTCATTGTTATCAATCATTTGTTCTAAAATTTTGTGTTGATAGTTTCCACTAACATTAAAAAGACCTAAAACAAGCCCTGGTTGAAATTGGATATTACTATCAAAAACTAAATCTGTTGGTATTTTGTGTGTTAATGAAGATGGTATTTTAAAATGTTCACTTACTATTTTTTTAAAATTATCAATTAAACGAGCAATTGATAATTCATTAAAATTAAAATCTAAAGAAAAATCTAAACCCATTTTCTTTAAAAAAGCAATAATTTTATGATTCAATTTAATTGAACCTTCTGTGATAAGTGTTGGACCTGTTGGTCCAATTATCACATTTGCCTCCTTGACAAAAAGAGGAGCAAAAATCTTTTTATCTTGTACAATTAGTGATAAGTATGCAAAACCTATATGAATTGGTCAAATATTTTTATTTTTGTTAATATCATCGGCTTTTTTGATAAAACTTTTTCAACTTGCAAGACTTGTTTGTTTTTTTTTGGTTAATAACTCAATTTGTCCTTGTTTAGTAGTTTCAAAATCTGTTGAAAATTTATTTAGTAAGCCAGATGTTCAATCTAACCTCTCTTCTTTAACAAAATCTTCTACTTCTTCATAATTGGAAGCATTTGATAAAAATTTTATAACTTCATCGATATTATAATTTTGTAAAGGAACAATAGTAGTCAATTCATTTACAACCTTATCTAAATTTGAAGCACTTAATAACAAAGATAAATCAAAGTAAAATTTATCATCTACTTTAGTATAAATTGCAGAATCAGATTTTCGAATATCAATGAGATTTGTTAATAATCGTTCAAACTGTTTTTTCTTCTTTATTGTGTCGTTATCAGTGTTTTCATTATTAATTATGTTCATTGTAATCTCTTTTTTTGTTTTTTAAATTTTATTTTAAATTGTTTAGGGAGTTAGCAATAAATTTAGATGTTGAACCCACAATTAAACTAATATTATTGGTTCCAACCACAACTCCAGAAACACCAGGTAAATTTTTTAGTTCATCAATATTTACATTTTCTAATGTGTTTAAAAATATAGTAACTCTGGAAAAAGTAAATTCAGCTTTTTGTATATTTGTAGCGCCTAACAGCAAACTCACTAACTTGTTAATTTCAAATTTAATGTCTTCTGAATAATTAATAGAATTGTTTGGTTTATTGTGCTTTTTTGATAATATTTTTCCAAATTTGCCAAAAGTTAAAAATTGAATAAATTTATAGATAAAATAAGAAAATTTTTTCATAATCTAAATAATTATAAATTATAACTATTATTTGGTACTTATGCTAAAATTATTTAGTTATGGAAGATAGATTAGTTAGTGGAATTACAGCAACTGGAAGATTGACTCTTGGAAATTTTTTAGGTGCTATTAAACCTTTTTTAAAAATTCAAAATCAACACGAATCATTTATTTTTGTTGCAGATTTACATGCCTTAACAATTGATATAAATCCTAAAGAACTAAGTGAAAATAGGAAAAGTATTTTTGCAATGTATTTAGCTTGTGGCGTAAATCCTGAAAAAACAAACATTTTTTTTCAATCTCAAATTCATGCCCATACTGAACTTTACTGATTACTACAATCAAGAACCACAATAGGTGAATTATCAAGAATGACGCAATTTAAAGATAAAAGTAAAGTTCAGCAAGAAAATAAAACAGAAAAAGTTCCAACTGGTTTATTAACATATCCTGTTTTAATGGCTGCAGATATTTTGCTTTATAATCCAAAATATGTACCTGTGGGCGCAGATCAATTGCAACACCTAGAACTAGCAAGAAATATTGCTACTCGTTTTAACAACATATATGGAACAAATTTCAATTTACCACAAGCAATCACTGCAAAAGAAACGGCTAAAATTATGTCTTTGACAGAGCCTACAAAAAAAATGTCAAAGTCTACAACTAATTTAAATTCTGCTATTTTCTTGCTTGACGACCCTGAAATTGCTTATCAAAAAATACAAAAAGCAATAACGGATTCAGAAAATAAAATTTATTTTGCTGAAGATAAACCAGGCGTTTCTAATTTACTAAATATTTTTATAGGACTTTCTGATTCAACTAAGGAAGAAGCATTAGAGTTTTTTAAAGACAAAAATTACAAATTTTTAAAAGAAAAAGTTGGTGAATTGGTTAAAGAATTTTTAATTAATTTGCAACAAAAATACTATAAAAATATAGAGAATATAGAAAAAATAGCACAAGAAAGTGCTATTAAAGTTAATAAAATTGCAAATGAAAATTTAAATAAAATTAAAACCTTAATGGGACTCTAAAATGAAATTAAATAAAGAATTAAATATATATGCATCACACTTTTTATCTTATGTAATTTTAAAAAATTATCCAGAATCTAAATTAGGAATGTGTGATGTAACCGATGAAGGATTTTATTGTGATTTTGAATTTTCACAACCTTTGTCAAATACAGATTTACCTAAAATCTTAAAACTATTATTTAAATTAGCTAAAAGTGATTTAGTAATTAAACAAACTAGCAATGAATCACTAAACTTTTCAAATCAAAAGTATAGACAAGAATTATTAAATGATGCAAAAGAAAATACAGAAAAAATTAATTTTTTTGGTATTTTCGATCGTAATGAACAAGTATTATTTCAAGACTTTTCAACTTTTGAAATCACTAATTTTGAAACCAAAAACATTAAACACCTAGAATTATTAAATGTTGGTGGGGTTTATTGAAAATCTGATAGTAAAAACCAACAACTTACAAGAATTTATGGAACTTGTTGGGATTCCAAGGAAGATCTAGAACAATTTTTAACTATTTTAAAAGATAGAAAAGAACGAGACCATAGAAAAATTGGAAAAGACTTAGGAATTTTTACATTTAGTAAATATTTTGGTTTAGGTTTTCCTGTTTGACTGGAAAATGGAATGAAAATCCATAACAAAATCAAGAAAAAAATTTTATTTTTAGATAGAAAATATGGATTTAAAGAAGTTTCAACTCCTCACTTTGGTCAGGATTATTTATACAAAATTTCAGGACACCTAGAACATTATAAGGATGATATGTTCAATCCGATTCAAATGGAAAATGATAGTTTGTATCCAAGACCAATGACTTGTCCTCACCACATTATTTTATTTGATCAATTAAATGTTAGTTATAGACAATTACCATTACGAATTTCAGAACAATCTAGATTATATAGATATGAAAAATCAGGAGCTTTAACAGGTTTAGAACGTGTTCGTTCTATGGAATTAACAGAGGGTCATATTTTCATTTCTAAAAGTCAAATTTATTCTGAATTTAGTCATCTTTTTAAAATGATTTTTGAAGGTTTAAAGTTATTTGATATTGAAATAGATTACATTTCTTTTTCAAAAAGAGATCCAAAAAACAAGGAAAAATTTTTTGACAACGAAGAAATGTGAACTAATGCTGAATCTAGTTTGAAACAAATTTTAGATGATAACAAAATTAAATATGTAGAAAAAATTGGTGAAGCTGCCTTTTATGGGCCTAAAATTGACTTTCAAATTAAGACAGTTATGCAAAAAGAGATCACAGTTTCAACTCTTCAATTAGACTTTTTGTTACCCTCCAAATTTAACATTAGTTTTACTAATGAATTAAACCAAAAAGAAACACCTATTTTAATTCACAGAGGTTTAATTGGAACATATGAACGCTTTATTTCTGTTCTTTTAGAACAAACTAAAGGTGTTTTACCTTTTTGATTATCACCTAATCAAATATGTGTAATTCCTGTCACAAATGAACACACAAAATATGCTAAAACTGTTTATCAAAATCTTTTTGATTTAGGTTTTGAAGTTGAATTTGATGATAGAAATGAAAGAATTTCTAAAAAAATTAGAGATGCTCAAATCCAAAAAGTAAAATACCAAATTATTATTGGAGATGAAGAAATAGCTAAAAACGGAATCACCTATCGTCGATATGGGCAAGAACAATCTTTCTTTACAAATTTAGAAGATTTTATTAAACAAGTAGACAAAGAACGTGTATAAAAAAATAACAAAAATTCCTGATTTTGTTTTTGCTATTTTAACTTTTTTTATACCTATTGCATTATTGTTTATTTTTTTCTCGCCAGATTTTTACAAAAGAGAAATAATAAAATTTGGTTACCTATTTTTAATTGCTATTTTGTGCTTTATTCTTTCTTTATCTATATCTATTTTATGAATAAAGTTAAAAATTGTGAGTTTTAATTTTGTTTTTTATTACCCTGTTATTGATTTTAGTTTTGTATTGATTTTACTCACATATAATTTATCAGGAAATCCTGGCTTATTAGCATTAAGAATTATTTTAGTACTTGCAAGTATATTTTTAATTATTCCTTCTTTGATTTTTAAAGAAAAAATAAAAGCCTTAATGATTCAAAAATCATTAAGGCCCAAAAAATAAGAAATATTTTATTATAACGAAATAAGTTTTTCTTCTGTCATTAAATCTTTGATTGCTTTAAGAGCTTGTTCTTCATCTTCGCCATTGGCTTCTACACGAAAAATCACACCTTCTTTAATACCTAGTGCCATAATATTCATAATAGATTTGGCATTTCCAGATTTTTCTCCATTAAAAATTTTAATTTCAGATTTAAATTCAGTGCATATTTTTGCAACTTTAGATGCAGGGCGCGCATGAAAACCTAGTGCATCAATTACTTTAGCTTCGAATGATACCATTATAATAATCCTTTTAATTTGCTTTAAAATAAAACTTAAAAAATAAAAAAATAGCATATAGCCATTTTTTTTAGGTCAAATTTATGATATGGAGCAAGTGAAGGGAATCGAACCCTCACAATCAGCTTGGAAGGCTGAAGTTCTGCCATTAAACTACACTTGCATATAAATTGTTTATAATTTTATAAACAATTTCAAGTTAAATTAATAACATTTATAATTTTGAAAAATCTAATTTAAATTATTCTTAAATAAATATATCAAACAATAGTAATTATAACTCTTTTTTTCAAAATTGAGAAGATTTTTTAAACTTTTTTTGTTTTTGATTTTTTAGCATGACAATCTCGGCAACGAGCTTCGTATTCTTCTAGATCTCCAATTAGTGTTTGATCAGTAGAATTTTCATGTGTGCGAGCTGATGTTGTTGCTGCTCGTTTGCAAATAGCACAAACTGCTTGTAGTTTTGTAATATTTTCTGCTAAAGCCATTAGTTTTGGTAGCGGACCAAATGGTTTGCGCAAATAATCTTGATCAAGCCCACTAACCATAACTCTAATTCCCTTATTAGCAAGAGAATCTAGAAAATCAATAATAGTTTCTGGAAAAAATTGGATTTCATCTATTGCTATTGCTTGATATTCTTCAGCTTCAAATAATTCTTGAATTTCTTCAACAGTTTCAACACTAAAAGTTGGAATTTTTAATCCTGAACGAGAAATAATTTCACAACTTGAAAATCTTTGATCAATTTTAGGTTTGATTACTAAAGTATTAATACTAGCATATGAAAGTGTTCTAATTCTTTTAATTAATTCATCAGATTTACCTGAAAACATAGGCCCTGTAATCACTTCAATAATGCCTTCAAAAAATTTTTTGTACACAATTTTCTCCTATTTTTAGTTTATTCACCTTTGTAGATAATTAATTCCTCAGCTATAACATCAATGTCACAATCTGGGTTTTTTAATTCTATCTTTTTTTTCTCAAAAAAATCAATTTTAGCACTATTTTTTGTATAAACATTTTCAAATACAAAAAAACTAGATAAACTAGTAACAAAAGTAACAATTGCATTTATAAAGGAAATTGCTACAAATAGGTTAATGGCTATTGGGTTGGGATTTTTAGTTATAGCATAAGCTGAAAGAATACCATTAAATGCTGACATAACTATCAATAAAATACTACAAGTTAAAAAAATTAGTTTAGATATTCTTGCTTTTCTTTGTAATTGAGCAACTTTTAATTCTATTTTGCGTAATAATTCATTTTTATTCATAATTTTTTTGTGATTTTTCAGATTGGTAAACATTTGATAAGCCTTTGGGTGGGGAAATTTTCAAAAAAATTGCATTAAAAAGTTCCATTTCAAGATTTTTGCAATTTTTGTATTTTCCAAGCCTATTTTCATACATAATTAGCTCTAATTTTAAAAAATCATTAATTTCTTGATTTCGTAATCATCTATTTTTGATTAAAAACAAAGCAAACAATGCATTAACTAAGCTAATAGATAAATTTATTCATAAAATAAAAATTGGTCATTGATCCACTTTGTTGCCCTTGTCATCAATGTATAAAAACAAATCAGCAAAGGCCTTTAGTGTTTCAAGTTTAGGAGATGCTAATTTGAAAATTCCCATTAAAGTTGAGAAAAATGCAAAAAAAATACTAAATAATGAAAATAACCAAAATAAAAATTGAAAAATTTTTGCTTTAGTTAATGTTTTTTTGTATAAAAACCTAGCAAATGATAGAGCATTAGTCTCTAATTTGGAACTTGTTATAATCATTTTTTTCCTTCAAAAATAGCTTTTTTAATAATTTTAAATTTTAAAACAGATTTTTTAGCAAAATAAAAATCACTAATTTTGTCATAATCTTGTTGAAAATCTGTATAAGAATAATCAGGATCTTGAGCAACCCGAAAATAAATATAACTAAGTTCTCGTTGAGCTTTTTTATAGTCTTTATATTTCATTACTAATCTATAAACTGATAGAAAAATATTGATAAAAAAGGTTAAAATAATAAACAAAGCCAAAACAATAGTGAAACCTAAATCACCAATAATTGTTTTGGTTTCTGATGTAATGCTGTTGTATCTATGAACTTCCACCACAACAACAGCAATTGCTAAACAAAGGACAATAATGTTGGCAAAAAATAAAGTTCACCTAACAATTAATGCTGCATAATAAGCAATAATTTGATTGCGTCGAAATTGGCTTTGTTTTTGATTTATAAAATCAATAAGTTTATCGCGATTTGTATCCATAATATTATTTTTTTAATTTGTTAAAATTAAAAATTTTAAATGATTGTTTATTAAAATGGTTTTTATCAAGTACATTTTTTCAATTTTGTTTTTTAAAAATATATTTAAATTTTCCGTTTGTGGTGCGTTCAATACTAAAAGAAAATTTTTCAAGCAACATTTTTAGAAAGAACACTAATCAGAAAAGGGTTAAAAAAATTATTGTTAAACTAAATAACACATAAGGTCATTTACCAAAAGTTTTTAACTCTCCAAGACCTACTTTTCCAAGATAAAGTCAATTTGGATTTCAAGCAATAAAAGTTTTTGTGTCTACATGATGATTATTTAGTTCTGTAAAAATTATTCAACTTAAAAAGAAGATAAATAAAGCATAGGTAAAAAGGATTAAAATTGATTTTACTAATATTTTGGTTGTAAGTTTGTGCTTAGATGGTTGGATAATTTGTAAAAATATTGGAAGCACTAAACAAATTAAGTGAGTGATTAAAAATTCTCAAAAAAAGTGTGAGTCATAACTTCAATGTAAACCTGGAAAAAATGAAGAAAATTTCTCCTTGTTTAAGTCTAAAGTAGGAAAATTTGTATTTATTGTTTGCAAGTATGTTTCTGTTGAAATACTAATTTGAGGTGAAGCGAGAGCTAAAGAAGAGCCTATAAAAGCTGGTACAACCCAATATTTAACATAATTAGTTTTATTGAATATCAATGCTGTTGCTGTGGCCAAGACTAAAATTCGACATAAGTGCAAAGGCAAATATTCCCATTTATTAAAATAGTCGTTGGCTTCTAATAAGGCAACTCTAGACACATAAGAAAATAGTCAAATAAATAAACCAACAGATAAAAAAATTATTTTAATTTTTTTAAAACTTGGAGAATCAATATTTAAAGTTTGATTAGCATATCATGTTCTAAGTGATTTGCGAAATAGGTGCATACCAATCAAGGCAACAATCGCAAAAACAACTGGAATATAAAAAAATAATTTAGCATATTCTAATGTATTTTGGTTACCTTGTCACTGAAAATATTGTGGCAGCATAATAAATCTCCTTTTTAATTTGTAAATTATTTGTATTTAAAATTAAATAAAAAAAAATTAACTCGTAAAAGTTAATTTATCATTATTTATTCAAATAGTTCTTTCAAAACTGAATAGTATACATAAAGATCAATGTTGGGCATTGAAGTTTTAAAACAACCTTAAGTTATTTATAACTTTTTTAAATTTTGAATTTATTAGTATTGGTAAGCTAAATGTATTACTACACTTACACCGCCAACCTATCAACCTCATCGTCTATAAGGAATTTCATAAGGAATACTCATCTTTGAGGCAGCTTCCCGCTTAGATGCTTTCAGCGGTTATCTGTTCCGTACTTAGCTACCCAGCTATGCCTTTGGCAAGACAACTGGAACACCAGCGGTACGTCCACTCCGGTCCTCTCGTACTAAGAGCAGCTCTCATCAATATTCCAACGCCCACATCAGATAGGGACCGAACTGTCTCACGACGTTCTGAACCCAGCTCACGTACCGCTTTAATTGGCGAACAGCCAAACCCTTGGAACCGACTCCAGCTCCAGGATGCGATGAGCCGACATCGAGGTGCCAAACCTTCCCGTCGATGTGATCTCTTGGGGAAGATTAGCCTGTTATCCCCGGGGTAGCTTTTATCCGTTGAGCGACGGCCATTCCACAATGTACCGCCGGATCACTAAGTCCTGCTTTCGCACCTGCTCGACTTGTAGGTCTCGCAGTTAACCACACTTTTACCTTTACGCTCTGCATATGGTTTCTGACCATATTGAGTGTAGCTTTGAACACCTCCGTTACTCTTTAGGAGGCGACCGCCCCAGTCAAACTACCCACCACGCACTGTCTCTCTTCCAGATAATGGAAGCAGGTTAGAAAATCAATTTAATAAGGGTGGTATTTCAAGGTTGACTCCACACAAACTAGCGTCCATGCTTCAAAGTCTCCCACCTATCCTACACATATTAAACCAATTTTCAATACGAAGTTATAGTAAAGCTCCACGGGGTCTTTTCGTCTTGATGCGGGTAACCAGCGTTTTCACTGGTACCATAATTTCACCGAGTCCAATGTTGAGACAGTAGGGAGATCATTGCGCCTTTCGTGCAGGTCAATAATTAGTTGACAAGGAATTTCGCTACCTTAGGACCGTTATAGTTACGGCCGCCGTTCACCCGGGCTTCACTTCAATGCTTCGCAGAGCTAACATCTTTGCTTAACCTTCGGGCACTGGGCAGGCTTCACCCTCTATACATCGTTTTGCAACTTAGCAGAGAGCTGTGTTTTTGATAAACAGTTGCCCCCCCTATTTTACTGTGACCCATAAATGGGTACCCCTTCTTGCGAACTTACGGGGTCATTTTGCAGAGTTCCTTAACATTGGTTTTCTCGCTCGCCTTAGAATACTCATCTTGGGGACGTGTGTCCGTTCTCGGTACAGGTTGATAAAAAATTAACACTAGAAGCTTTTCTTGGAAACATAGAATCACCTAATTCGTTACTTAGTTGCCTGTTCACTATGCATCACAGCTCAAAATTAATGTTAAACGGATTTGCCTATTTAACTTTCTAACTGCTTACCCTCCTAATCCAATAAGAAGTAAGGTTATCTTTTTTCGTCACTCCATCATTTTTTTACCAAGTATAGGAATATTAACCTATTGTCCATCGAATACGCATTTCTGCCTCTCCTTAGGCCCTGACTAACCCTGGGTGGACGAACCTTGCCCAGGAAACCTTCCCCAATAGGCGTCGAAGATTCTCACTTCGAATCGTTACTCATTCCGGCATTCTCACTTCTAATTTCTCCACTAGTGTTCACACTCTAGCTTCAATGAAATTAGAACGCTCTCCTAACGTATGTTTATAAAACATACCCGTAGCTTCGGTATTGTGTTTGAGTCCCGTTACATTATTGGCGCAAGATCTCTTGACTAGTGAGCAATTACGCACTCTTTAAATGGTGGCTGCTTCTAAGCCAACATCCTAGTTGTTTATGAAATCTCACAACCTTTCTCACTTAACACAATTTTGGGACCTTAGCTGACGATCTGGGTTGTTTCCCTCGCGAGCGTGGACGTTATCACCCACGTTCCGACTGCATAGTTTGTTTTTAATGGTATTCGGAGTTTGATTATAGTCAGTACAGCTAGGTGCCGCCATTCCACATTCAGTGCTCTACCCCCATTAAATAGTACTACACGCTAGCCCTAAAGCTATTTCGAAGAGAACCAGCTATCTCCAGGTTCGATTGGAATTTCACCGCTATCCACAAGTCATCCGGGCACTTTTTAACGTACTACGGTTCGAACCTCCACTTTGTTTTACCAAAGTTTCACTCTGCTCATGGATAGATCACCTGGTTTCGGGTATATGCCAATATACTAATTCGCCCTATTAAGACTTGGTTTCCCTACGGCTCCGCTTTTTTCTGCTTAACCTTGCATATTAACATAACTCGCCGGACCATACTGCAAGATGTACGCCATCACACATTAACGTGCTTTGACTACTTGTAAGTAAATGGTTTCAGAATCTATTTCACTCCCCTCTCGGGGTTCTTTTCACCTTTCCCTCACGGTACTTGTTCACTATCGGTGTCTGATTAGTATTTAGCCTTACCGGGTGGTCCCGGCTAATTCAGACAGGGTTTCACGTGCCCCGCCCTACTCAGGATACACTTATGAGATTTTACAATTTCGCATACAGGAATGTCACCTTCTATGTTGAAGCTTTCCAACTTCTTCTGCTATTATAAAATTTTTTTACTCAATTAAAATGTCCTATAACCCCGTTAAACGGTTTGGGCTCTTCCCCATTCGCTCGCCACTACTAAGGGAATCATTATTTATTTTCTTTTCCTGTTGTTACTAAGATGTTTCAATTCACAACGTTTATCGTCTATTTAACTATGAATTCATTAAAAAGCAATTAAGGTTTACTTAATTAGGTTTCCCCATTCGGAAATCTCCGTATCATAGCTTATTTCCAGCTCCACGAAGCTTATCGCAGGTAATCACGTCCTTCATCGACTTTCAGACCCAAGGCATCCACCAAATACTCTTACTTATTTAAAAAAGTTAATTTGTAACTTTTGTATAGCCTATCGTTTTATACTAAAGATAAATATCTTAAGGTATTTTAAATTGTTGGAATATGTAAAAATTACATATTTGTAAATTTATTATACTATTCAGTTTTCAAAGAACTATTTCATTAGATCTCTCAAAACTAGATACATAACCATTTTCAAAATTTAGTATTAGTAATTAAATTGTGTTTGTGTATTATATAAATATAACCGTAGAAAGGAGGTGTTCCATCCCCACGTTCTCGTAGGGATACCTTGTTACGACTTCACCCCAGTCATCAGTCCTACCTTAGGCAGCAGTCTCCGAAGTTAACTAACCGACTTTGGGTATTACCAACTCCCATGGTGTGACGGGCGGTGTGTACAAAACCCGAGAACGTATTCACCGCAGTATAGCTGACCTGCGATTACTAGCGATTCCGACTTCATGAAGTCGAGTTGCAGACTTCAATCCGAACTGGGACTACTTTTTTGAGATTTGCTGGACGTCACCGTTTTGCTTCTCTTTGTAGTAGCCATTGTAGCACGTGTGTTGCCCCACTCGTAAGAGGCATGATGATTTGACGTCATCCCCACCTTCCTCCAGCTTACGCTGGCAGTGTCTCTAGAGTCCTCAACTTAATGTTAGTAACTAAAGAAAGGGGTTGCGCTCGTTGCAGGACTTAACCTAACATCTCACGACACGAGCTGACGACAACCATGCACCATCTGTCATCTTGTTAACCTCTACTATATCTCTATAGCTTTGCAAGGATGTCAAGAGTGGGTAAGGTTCTCCGCGTATCTTCAAATTAAACCACATGCTCCACCGCTTGTGCGGGTTCCCGTCAATTCCTTTAAGTTTCACTCTTGCGAGCATACTACTCAGGCGGATCATTTATCGCGTTAGCTGTGCTAGTGATTATTACCACCAACTAATGATCATCGTTTACAGCGTGGACTACCAGGGTATCTAATCCTGTTTGCTCCCCACGCTTTCGTCCCTTAGTGTCAATTTATGACCAGTTAGCTGCCTTCGCCTATTGGTGTTCTTCCTAATATCTACGCATTCCACCGCTCCACTAGGAATTCCGCTAACCTCTTCATAATTCTATTTTGCCAGTATCTAAAGCGGGCTGAAGTTGAGCTTCAGTATTTAACCTTAAACTTAACAAAACACCTACGGACGCTTTACGCCCAATAATTCCGGATAACGCTTGCGACCTATGTATTACCGCGGCTGCTGGCACATAGTTTGCCGTCGCTTTCTAATAAGGTACCGTCAAGATTAAATCATTTCCTATTTAATTTTTTCTTTCCTTATAACAGCACTTTACATCCCTAAAGACTTCATCGTGCACGCTGTGTCGCTCCATCAAGCTTTCGCTCATTGTGGAAAATTCCTTACTGCTGCCTCCCGTAGGAGTCTGGGCCGTATCTCAGTCCCAGTGTGGCGGTACAACCTCTTGGCCCCGCTAAACATCATCGTCTTGGTGAGCCATTACCTCACCAACTAACTAATGTTCCGCACCCTCATTTCTAGGCGAAGCCGTGAAGCTCCTTTTTATTTATCTTCATGCGAAAATAAACTATATCAGGTATTAGCTCTTGTTTCCAAAAGTTATCCCGAACCTAAAGGTAGATTAGGTACGTGTTACTCACCCATTCGCTACTAAATATTTTAGCAAGCTAAAATATTCCGTTCAACATGCATGTATTAGGCACACAGCGAGCGTTCATCCTGAGCTAGGATCAAACTCTCAAATTGTATGTTTAATTTAAAAATGGTTTGAATTATGTATCTAGTTTTGAAAGATCTAATGGCTTTAAACAAGCAAAAATTAATTATACAACATTTTTTTAAAAAAGCAAAGAATTTTTTTTTTTTTTTCTCAACTTTTTGAAATTTAAGTTTACAACTTTTGCTTTAATTAAAAGCAAGAGTTAATCATAACACAAAAAAAGAAAAAAATGTAAAAAAAATGTAAAAATTTTATTTTTTAAAGAAAAAGACCAAAAAAATGCTTATTTTTATATAAAATTAGACTGTTTTTAACTATATAAACAAAAATAAAAGGTAAAATTACACTTCATAATATGAATCAGTCAGTTAGAACCGGTTTAATTGTTAGTGTTTTTATCGGCCTTTTTATAATGGTGATATCTATTTTAGTAACTCAAATAAAAAAAAATAAAATAGTTAAAGAATACCAACAAAAAAATTCAGAACTCAAAAAAGTAACTCCTTTAAAATTGAATATTGATTTTATTAACAAAATTTTTGATACTAATATTATAGTTGAGGAATTAGAACTTATTTTGGGATATGCAAATGATTTAGAATTTAAAAACCTAGTTTTTGCAGAAACTGATGGACTTGTAGCAATTGCAAGTTCTAAGTTTTTAAAGGATAAAAATATTTTTGCTATTAATAACTATATTAATGAAGAAAATTTCAAAAATAAAAAACAAATTCTTGAATCAAATAATTTTGAAAATCTTGATTTAAACTCCATAGACTTTAATATTGATTTTATTTTTGCAAATAATCTTGATTTTAGTGATTTTGAATCACTTTATAACAAAAAACCTAAAATAATGATTTTTAAACATATCAAAAAACAGCAAAAAACAATAATTAATTTTTTAAAAAACAAGGAAATTAACTATGAATTAGATATTTATTTTTCCTTAATTATCATTAAAATGGAAAAAAATATTAAAATATAGTGTTTACATTAATATTTCAAGGAATATTTATATATGAATAAAAATAATAATTTTTCTGATCAAATTCTTCTTACACAACAAAAATTAAATGAATTTAAGAAAGAATTAGATCACCTTGTCAAAGTTGAAAGAAATAAAGCCATCGAAGACATCAAAGAGGCGCGTGAGCAAGGTGACCTTTCTGAAAATGCAGAATATGACGCGGCTCGTGAACGCCAAGGAATTATAGAATCTAGAATTCGTGAACTAGAAGCTATTATTTCTAAAGCTAAAATAATTGTCACTGATAGAAGTAGTTCAAAAATTTCTATTGGTTCTTTAGTGACAATTGAAAACCAAGAAACTAAAGAAAGACAAACTTTTCAAATTGTTAGTTCAATGGATGCCGATCCCTTTCAAAATAAAATTTCCAATTTTTCTCCAATGGCCGAAGTTCTTTTAGGTCAGTCTGAAGGTGATGAAGTTGAAGTGGATGTATCTGAAAAATATTCAGTTAAAATAATCAAAGTTGTGAATGGTTAATAATGTTTGAATCACTTAAATTCAATGGTATTAAACAATATTTTCCTGACTCGAAATCTAAGTGAATAAGTCTAACCAAAATTACAATTCCAGTTGTTTTAAGTTCTTTATTTTTATCTTTAAATAATTTTGTTGATAATTTTATGGTTTCCCGAATCAGTGGTGGAATAACTGCTGTTGGTTTAGCTAATGTTTGAACTGGAATTATTTTTTCATTTTTAATATCAATAAATGCAATTGGTTCAATTATTTTTAGCCAGTATTGAGGTAAAAAAGATTTCGTTCATGCTAGAATGACAAATAATGTTAGACTAATTTTAAACTTTAGTCTAGCTTTATTAATGGCCATATTTGCTTGAAGTATGCCGGATAAAATGATCTATTTAGTTCAAAGTTCAAGTAATGGGGTTGGTGAAATAGGAAAAACAATTGAACTAGCTCAAAAATATTTATTTGCAATTGCTTTTTCTTGAATTTTATTCGCTTTTACAGTAACAACTTCAGCTTCATTGAGAGAAAGTGGTTCTATAAAAGCTTCTATGGCTTTTGTTTTTTTAACCTTAATCTTAAATGTAAGCTTGAACTTAATTTTAATTCCATATTTAGGAGTTGTTGGATCAGCAATTGCCACAGTATCTGCAAGAATGGTTACTTCAATTGGTTTATATACATACCAATTTTTTTATAAAAAAGAATTACGAATTGTAATTTGAAAAATTTTTGACATTAAAAAAATTATTTGAAGACAATATTTAAAACGTGCTTGAGGATTGTTTTTCTCTGTAGTTGCTGGTGTGTCAATTTCAATTAGAGTAATTTTTTGAGCACAAGGAATGCCAGCAGGAAGTTTGGGAGTTGATTCTACAGATCATCTATACAAATATTGGGGAATAGGTTTTTTAACAGTGTCGGGAATAACTTCTACAATTGCAAATATACTTTTTGTTGCTTATGGTTCAATTCAATCTAATATTTCTATTTCAGTTGGACGTAAATTAGGACAAAATAGAATTGATGAAGCAATTAAAGAGGCCAAAATGTTAAAAGGTTATATGTTTACTTTTTCATTAATTTTGTCACTCTTTACCCTAATAGTAATTTTTGTTCTTTCAAATACAGAATTACTTGTTGGTGGAATTAAAGAACAAGTTCAAAAAGGTTTACAAGATTACTTTAAAGATAAACATTTAACTATTAATGACAATTTTATTCAAGAACAACAAAAACTTGCAGTAGACTACTTTTTAAGACAAATATTTTGAGTTTCACTAATAATTGTTGTTTTAAATCCATTTTGAATTCAATTAAACACTTCTATTAACATTGTTGCAGCAGGTGGGCGTTCAAATCTTACTGGAATATGAAATTTTGCACTTGCAATTGGTCAAACACTTTGACAAGCATTTAATGTGTTTGTGTTACTACCTTTAATTCCTGATGTAGGATTTAAATTAATTGCCACATCATTGATATTTTATTCTTCAGACATAGTTAAATGAATTATGTTCGAGATATTATACTTGAAAACAAAATGGGCCATAAACATTACAACAAATGATGGCGATATTCAAATAGCCTAGCTTTTTTTATTTATAATATATTAATTAAAAGGAGAAATATGAAAATAAAAAAATGGAATAATTTGCAGATTTCTTTTATTGCTATTTTTATTTCTATAGCTGTAATAATGTTAATTATTGCAGTCAGATTAGCTCCTTTTACAATTTTACCAACCTTTAGACAGTCAATCATTGGACTACCTATTAAAATAACTGGATTTATTTTTGGGCCTGTTATTGGGTTTTTAACTGGATTGCTTTCCGATTTAATAGCTTTTTTATTTATTCCAGGTGTATATTCTTACTGGTACACAATTTATATGGCGATAACAGGATTGATTCCTGGATTATTTTTTTGATTGTTTATAAAACAAGGAAAAAAATGATTTGAAAAAGAAAATTTGCTAAAAAAACTTGAAATTAAAATTAATTACCTTAAATCTAATGCTTTGTTACTTGAGGATTTTCAAAAAAGGGAAAAAGAAAATAAAAAAATTAAACTTTATGAAGCAAAGTTTCAAAAAATTTCTAATTGAAAAAATGAGAAATCTTTAATTAATTTTTATTGAATTGCAAGTACGATTATTTTATTAATAATAATGGTCTCTATAGTTTTGGGAGTTTCATTTTCAACAGTAGATTTTTCTAAATTCAAATTAGTTAAAAATAAGTTGGGGTTTATTATTTTAATTTTATTCGGAACATCCACAATGACAACCTTTTTATTTGTTGCTAGATTTTCTAATTTTTTTCTTAAAAAAGATAGATATTTAACAATGGTTCCAATTGTTGCTTTCTCAGCAGTTCATGAGCCAATTGCAAGTCTTATTTCAGCCCAAGGAGATGTTCAATCTGGAGCATTAGTGGATTTTTCAACTGCTTTATTAACCCGCTTAATAACATCACCTGTTAAAATTTGAACAAATTTATCTATAATTTACTTTACTTCTAGAGTGATTATTCCTCTTGTTCACAAAAAAATTTCTTATAATATTTAAGTGATGAGTTTACATAATAATATTTCAAAAAAAATAATTTTTCATAATATAAAAAATAATTTTTGAAATTATTTTAATTTTTCATTAAACCTAAACCAAAATTTAATTTTTTTTTTCATCTGAAAAAAACCTTTTTGAAAATTTTAAAGTTTTATTCGAAAAGACTAAAAAATATCAAGGATTCATTACTTATAATGACCAAATTTTTAGTCCAAAAATTAAGGTTTATTCTGATTTTTTAACAAAAGATAACTTTGAGAAAATTCAAAATAATTTGGTAATTGATATTTTGCTACCAATGTGAGAAATTCAAAAAATTAATTTAAATAACAAAAAACATATTAAAGAATTGTCTGAATATATATCACTTGAAATTTATAATTTTTCAAAAAATTTAACATCCTATTTAGATTCTTTAGATAACAAAGTATTATCAGATGAAGAATTTGCAAAAAAGATTTTACAACTTAAAAATAAATACAAATTTTTACATAAAAGAATTTTAAATTTTTATAATAAAAAACAAAAAATTTGAAATAATGATATAAGTGGTTTGAATATTCTATCTATAAAAATAAGAGAATTAAAAAATTTTTTCTGAAAAAAAATTGTAAATAAAAATAATTTTTCGCTAGTTTACAAAGCGATAATGAAAAATATTGTAGATATTATCAACACTAACAAAATATTGCTAAAACAAGAATCTAATTTTGAAAAAAAGAATATTTTATTTTTAATTAAACTATATTCCTTATTTTTAAACAATATTTGAAAGCATGATGAATTTTTTTCATATTTTAATTCTAGTCAGCTTCTTTATTTATATAAACAATTTCAAAAATGAGCAGAAAAATTGTTGACTAGATTGGATTTAAATAATTATGACAAAATTGATATTATTTTTAAACAAACTTTTTATAGCTTTTTTATTAATTTTGTTCAAAAAAACAAACAATCAACAAGCAATGGGAGAAGCATAGCCCAAAAACTGAGAAACAGTCATCTTAATAATGGTTTAAATAAAGAAATTGATAACAAATTATCTGATTATGATTTATATTATGAAAGTGTTAAATTAAATAATTTGAGATTGGAAAAAGCTAATTTGCTTTGACATAAAGATGTTATTAAAACAGATTTTAAATATTCCAATTGATCTTCACTTTTATTTTTTGAAAGTAAAAAAATAATTTGACAAATAAATCAAGTAGCAAAAACTATTAAAAATAATAGCAAAAGTACTGATTTTTTTGTTTTTTTAAATTATATAATAAAAGATTTGAACTTATTTTTTAATTGATTTAATAAAAATAAATTAAGTGATTTTTTAAATAAAACATTATTTTATGAATTTTGTTTCAAAAATAAAATGAATTTAAATTTTCTTTTCAGAAAAGTCAAAGATTTAACTATCAATGAGCTATTCGCTATAGAATTAGCAAAAATTAAAGCATCTAATTTTAATTTACTTTTACTAAATTCAGAAACATTTTTCTTTGATGAAAAACTAAAAAATAATTTTATAGAAGAGCTGTCCATATTTTTAAAAAATAACAATTCACAGCTATTTTTGTTTGAAAAAAAACCAGTTCAATTTAAGAAAAATTTTTCAGTTATTTTTATAGAAAAAGGTACACTTATAGAATTTAAAAATAATTTAGAAGATCAACCTAAATTTAACACTTTTTTTGCCAATTATTTCTTTAATAATGGTAATTTTTACACGAATGAATTAGGAAATATTAAAAAACATTTATTCTTAATTATGGGATTAAGTCAAATTAGAAAAAATGGAAATGATGTTTTTAATACTTTTGAGAAAAAACGGTTGCAATGAGTTTCTTTTGATGAGTTATCTAAAAATATTGATTTAAATATTATAGAAAAATCAACTAAAGACTTTGAAGTAATAAAATTATAAAAAAAGGAGAAATTATGAACAAAAAGTACGACCACAAATTAGTAGAATTAAATAGAGTTAATCAGTGAAATGATAGTGGCGTTTTTATTGCTCCAGAAAATCCAAAAAAACCTTTTGCAATAATAACTCCACCACCTAATGTTACAGGGCAATTGCACTTAGGACATGCTTGAAACACTTATTTGCAAGATACAGTTATTAGATTCAAAAAATTACAAGGTTATGATGTATTATTGTTGCCAGCTGTTGATCATGCTGGAATTGCAACTCAGGCTAAAGTTGAAGAAAAATTAAACCAAAATGGTTTAAAAAAAGAAGATTTAGGTCGCCAAAAATTTATTCAAAAATGTTATGAATGAAAAGATGAACAATATAAAAAAATTATTGCTCAATGAAATAAATTGGGTATTGCATATGATTATACAAAAGAGAGATTTACTCTTGATGAGGATGCTAAAGAAGCTGTAAGTGAATTTTTTATTCAGCTATATAATCAGGGCCTTTTGTATAAAGGTGATAGGGCTATAAATTGAGATGTTAAATTTCAAACAGCAATTTCTAACATTGAAGTTTTTAATCAACCAGTTGAGCAAAAAATGTACTATTTACGTTATTTTTTAGAAAATAGTACAACAGATTTTTTAGAAGTTGCAACAACTAGAATTGAAACCTTACCAGGTGATGTTGCAGTTGCAGTTAATCCAAATGACAAAAGGTATAAAAAATTAATTGGTAAAAAAGTTATAAATCCTTTTTCCAAAAAATTATTACCAATTATTGCTGATGAATATGTTGATATTAGCTTTGGTTCAGGAGCAATGAAGGTCTCTTCTCACAGTTTGGCTGATTTTGATATTATGCAAAAACATAATTTAAAAGCTCCTGAATGCATTGATGATTTTGGTAAATTAACAAACATTGTTACAGGTTTTGAAGGTCAAGATCGTTTTGAAGCTAGAAGTAAAATTGCAGATTTATTGAATCAACAAGGTTTCTTAATCAAAACAGAAGACATAACTTCTAATGTTGGTATTTCACAACGTAGTGGTGAAATTGTTGAAATCCTTAAAAAACCACAGTGATTTGTTGAAATGAAATCATTAGCTCAAAAAATGCTAAACCACCTTAATTCAAAAGATAAAGTTCAATTTTTCCCAAAGATTTTTGAATCAAAAATTAAAAAATGAATGGAAAATGTTCATGATTGAACAATTTCTCGTCAAATTTGGTGAGGTCACCAAATTCCAGTTTGGTACAAAGGTAATCAAATGAAGGTTCAAATAGAATCTCCTGGAAAAGACTGAAAACAAGAAGAAGATGTTTTGGACACATGGTTTTCATCAGGAATAAGTCCTTTTGTTTTTTTAGGATGACCACAAAGTAACAAATTAAACAAATATTATCCTACTAGTTTAATGGTAACTGGTTGAGATATTTTATTTTTTTGAGTAGCTAGAATGTATTTTTCTTCACTCAATATTTTAGATCAAAAACCTTTTTCAAAAGTTTTGATTCATGGATTAATTCGTGATGCAAATGGACAAAAAATGTCTAAATCTTTAGGTAATGGAATTGATCCTATGGATGTTATTGATGAATATGGTTCAGATGTTTTAAGACAATCTTTAATTTTCAATTCTACACCTGGACAAGATATTAGATTTAATAAAGAAAAATTAAAATTAGGATGGGCTTTAAATAATAAGTTGTGAAATATTACAGCATATATCAATTCTTTGCCAAGTCATAAAACTGAGCCAACTAACATTGATTTATGAATGGAAAACAAGTTGTATTTACTTAAGCAAAAAATTAACAAGCATATTAAAAATTACAATTTCACCTTAATAGGAAAAGAAATTCAAAACTTTGTTTATAATGAATTTTCTTCTAGATATGTTGAGTTTATAAAAATTAATGCAAATGGATTTTATCCTACAAAAATACTTAAAAAAATATTATTAATTTTGCATCCATTTTTACCTTTTCTTACAGATTACTTATTTGAAAATATCTTTAAGCAACAACTATTAAAATCAAGATTTCCAAAACTTTTCAAGTACAGATACACAAAAGAAGTGGATGATATCATTGAAATTATAGATAGTATTAGAAAATATCGAGAATCATATAGTATATCTAATAAAAATGTGATCCAATATTGTGTTTTAAACTCCTCATTAAGTGATTATCAAATTTCAGTAATTAACAAATTAACTTTTGGAATTTGAAAAGAAAACAAAACAACAATAGTCAAAACTGATAATTTTGAAATTGCTATAGATTTAACCGATAAACAAAAAGAAAGTGAATTACTAAAAATTCAAAAAGAAATTGAATTTTTACAAAGCGAAATTAAAAGAGCTGAAACTATTTTGAGTAACCCAGGGTTTTTAAATAAAGCCCCTAAAGACAAAATTGAATTAGAACAACAAAAATTATCATCTTTTAAAGAAAAACTTAAATTTTATTTAGATAAAAAATAAAATTAAAATAAAAGTTTTATATAAAAAACCACTTATTTAAAGTGGTTTTGTTTTTTAAAAAAATTATAATATTTTCTTTTTCCTCAACCAAGGTTGCATTTTTTCCCGATAAACTTTTGATTTTTGAAGATAATGTACACCCAGTGATTGGGAAATTTCTCAAAGAGCCCCAATAATTCAATAAATTTGCAAGGATGCTTGGAATAAAAGTCCTATAAAAATAAACACAATTGACATTATTCTTTGAGTTTTTAACTGTTTTTTCATAGCTTCTGATTCAGAAGTATTCATAATACGTTGTGTCTTAGTTTTATTCAATCATTTAGGAATTCATTGTTGTAAAACTTGAGTTACAACGACAACTATCATTATTGGTAAGTAAATCCATTCACCAGAAAATAGTTTTTGATAAGATGTTGCAGAAAGTTCCAAACCAAGGAAATATGTTACTTTTAAACTAGGTATACCTTGTAAAACACGTCAAACCGCAATAAAAATAGGCATTGTAACAAGTGCTTGTGAAAAAGGTGCAAAAGGTGAAAAGTTGTTTTTTTTGTATAATTCCGCAACTTCTTGCCTTTGTCGCTGTTGCATAACTTTATTATTTTTGTACGGTTCGTATTTTGCATCAATTTTAGCTTTTTTAGCTTGTAATTCAATTTGTTTGCTTTGACCAAAAATTGTTTTAAATCTAAACATAAAAGAGATAATTTTGGTCAAAACAACAACCATAACAATAGCTAAAATTGTAATTCAACCATTTCATTCGATTAATGATTGCGATTCTGAAACCCCTAAAATTATTTTTGAAAGTGGATAAACAAAAATAGAATAAAAAGGTCCATAAGCCCAAGAATCACCTCATGTGACAATCGGACTACTTGCTACATTATTTTCAAAAGCAAACTTTTTATAACTTCCATCTGCTTTATCTAAATTAAATTCATATGTATTCTTCTCTAAATTGATTTTGTTGTAATTTAAATTTTTGAGTAAATTAGCAAAATATAAAGAATATTTCTCAATTATGTTTTTATTTTTATCCGAAACACCTTCACCTTTTTTAGTTTGATATTCTTCAATTGCTGTTTGCAATTCATCTTTAGAGAATCCTAGTGTATTTGTATCAATTTTGTTGTAAATAGATTGAATTATATCCCTACTGAAACTAGCATTTTTTTTGTAAGATGGGACTAAATCATTGTTAATTGTAAAAAAGAAAGGACTATCTTTATCTTCTGTGTTAGATGTTTGTTTAAAAAGTTCTTTAGCAATATCAATATCACCATTTTTTAAATAAAATTTAGGAGATGGGACTTTAATATCTGTTCATTGATTTTTTTGTTTATAAACCTTGTCTCCAGAAGTTATAAACAAAAATTCATTATCAAGGTCACCTTTTAAATACTCAAAGCTATTGTTATTGTTTTTGTATAAAATTAAAGAACTATGTTGTCCAAAATATTTTTGAGAATTTCCATTTTTTTCGCTTTGTTCTTTTAAAAGTGAAAGAATATTTTGATCATTATTACTTTTAACTTTATCAGCAGATATTAAAAAGTTGTTGCTTTTGTTAATAGGAACAACTTCATAAGATTTCCCTTTTGTTTCAGTACTTAAAATTGTATAGTTAGGTGTAACTTCGGAATCATTTTGATAAAATTCAACACCTTCACCAACATTGAAAGATGTTTTTACAACAAAAGATTGAATACATCCTGTCAATGTAATTCCGAATATTAAAAAATAAATAATTAACTTAATTATTCTTCTTATATTTTTTCAATTTATTTTTTTACCTAGATTTGAATTTTTAGGATTGTTGTCAAAAAATTCAAAAGCTTTAGGTCTATTTTTTTTATTTAGCATTTCTGTTAAGTTCTTCTAAAAGTTTAGTGATTTTCTCTTTTTTTTGCATAAAACTAAGGTTTAAAAAGGTTTTTCTTGTAATTAAAACGCATTTAACTTTTGGTAACAAAAAATCATCTATTATTAATTCATGAATAATACTTTTTATTTGTCGTTTGAAGTAATTTCTTAGCACAGAGTTTGCGAATTTTTTTGGTATTGAAATACCTATTTCAAAAAAACCTTGTGGTTGATAGTAAAAAATCAAATTCTTAGAAACTATTTGTTTTTTACTATCAATAATTTTTTGAAATTCTCAATTTTTTCTTATTACTTTAAATTTATGCAAAATAATTCCAAATATTATTTATCTGAAACAGTTAATCTCTTTCTCCCTTTTAATCTACGCAAAGAAAGAACTTTTCTACCATCAGCAGTTTTCATTCTACTTCTAAACCCATGGGTTTTAATGTGTTTTAGTTTATTGGGTTGATATGTTCTTTTCATTTTCGCTCCTTTGTATTTTGATAATAAATTAAGTTTGTTTAAATTAGAAATTTTAACATATTTTTTGTTAAAATAAGATAATAAAACTATTATAATATTTTAGTTTAAGTACATTCTCAAA